>CAUZAY010000149.1:0-10550 GCA_963577695.1 Vicinamibacteria bacterium
CCCACGCGACGGCTCCGCGGGGCGCGCATTGTCTCGCGCCTTGGTGTCCGGTCAGCACGGCGAATCGGCCCGGGGATCTGCTGTGGTGTAGATCTGGTCCATGAGACGTTGGTCGGCGATGGCGGCGTCGATGCTCATCTCCGGGGCTCGTCCGGTGAGAATCGCGCCGACGAAATCCCGATACATCGCCTGATAGCCCCGCATGTCGCGAAAACCGGGCAGGATCACCCGCGGCCCGCCGACACCGCGCACGAACACGAACGCACCGTTTGACTCGAACGTGATGATCCCGTCACGCCCAAACAGTTGCGAGAGCCGCATCCCTCGGAAGAGGGAGGGGACTTCGCGCGAGTAGTACAACGACCCGGCGGCATCATTGTCGTAGCGAAACGCCACGAGCATGCTCTTAGCGCGCCGGTCCGGCCCTTCGCGCAACGGCGCGGGCCGGAAACCGCGCGCCTCCGTGATCACCGGCCCCAGACTGTTGGCGATATGCAGCCAATGGATGCCCTCCTCGAAGAAGGCGTCTCCGCCGGCCATGCCCTCGTCGTTTCGCCAGTCGTCCGCTGGCTTGAGCCGCTTCATGAGCGTGGTGAAGTGCGCGAGCACGAGATCCCCGATGACGCCCTCGCGAAGCAGTCCTCGCAGGCAGACCGCCAGCGGCTTGTAGTGATCGTTTTCACCCACCAGCAGCACGCGGCCCGAATCGGCCCGGGCCGCCTGCACTCGCAGGTAGTCCTCGGTCCGCGGGTACGCCGGTTTCTCGACCAGCACATGTTTGCCCGCGGTGAGCGCCCGCAGGGTGAGTTCGAGATGAAATCGCGGCGGCACCGCAATGACCACGGCATCCACGGCGGGGTCGTCGATCGCCGCCCCGTAGCTATCGTAGCTGCCGACGCCGAGGTAGTGACGACAAAACGCCTCCGCTTTCTCCCGGTCGCGGCTCGCGTAGCTGCAGACCACGTCGTCTCGGAGCCGCTTCACATGTCGGCTGTGGACCCCGGTGATGAAGCCGCAGCCCAGAAAGGCCAGGTGCACCGGGTCCGAGGTCGGTCGGGATCGCGCTGTCGCCGTCGGTCTCATCCGTGGGCCCGCGTCAGGAGTCCAGCTCAACCGTCACGGTGCACCCCAGCAACCGCCGGTCGGTTGACCCCGGCTCCACCTCTGCCGGCACGAATCCGCCATCTGGCGCGACGGAGACCGGGATGAGCCGCGGACCGCCGCCCACGACCGGGACGACCACCTCGCTCGTCTCCCAGGCCGCCAGCACGAGGGTCTGGGTCTGGTCGCCCGCGGTCACGACAATCCGGTTGTCGGCGCCACCGTTTCGGATTCGCACCCGCATGGTAGCGGCGTCGGCCGGCGAGACGAGCAGCTCGCTGACATGCGCCCCCTGCACCCAGTTGGTCTCGGGCTCGACGAAGGTGTTCAGGTCCATGAACAGCACATAGGCTCCGACCCGGTCGCCGATCTGCTTCACCGCCCGGACCCGCCCCACCTCGACACGCTGGGCTCTCGGCGCCAGTGCGCGCGGCGCCAAGGCCGCTCCGGTGACGGTCCGAGCCAACTCCGCGCTGGTCGCCCCGATTCGAAGGGTCTGGAGGGACACGGGCAAATCCACCGGCACCACCGCCGGATTCGTCGCACGCCCGTGGGCACGAGCCACCACGCCCGCGGTTCGGTCGTAGGACACGAAGACATGCCCGTCGGTCACCTGACGCTCAGCGAACCAGACCAGCAGATCATAGCGACCGGCGGGCAGGTCGAATGGCTGCGTCAGCCGGCTGGGGTCGGTGCTCTCGGTATCCACCTGGAGTTCCAGCGTGGTCCGCTCGAACAGTTCGGCGTCGCTCAGCCAGCGCCCGAACCCGCTCCCGGTCTCGTAGCCGAACGCATCGAGATGCTCATCCGGATAGGCGGCCAGCAGCCGCTGGCGCCCGTCCTGTACGGTGGCGTCGGAGACGGTGTCGCGCAGCGCGACCGCGGCCAGAACGCTGCCGGACCCACCGAACAGCAGCGCGGCCAGGACGGCACTGACGTAGGGACCTGAACCGACCCGCCTGGCCACCAGCCGCGTCGCGATTGCCGCGAACAGGGCCGCGGCGAGCCAGACCATGGTCATCGGCAACTGCACGAGAATGTCCGGATCGATGAAGCTGGGGAGAGTCGCCGTGAGGGGCACCCCGGCCTGCAACGTCTCCACCAACCGCCCGGTGCCGTCCCGGTCGTTGTACATCAGCATGGCACCGGGGCGCGCGACGACTGTGACAAACGCCACGACACTGTAGGCGAGCGCGGCACCGAGCGCGCCCCGAGCCGCGGGGCTGCGCAGTTCGCGGAACGTGACGGCGATCATGGGGGCCAGGAGCGGCAAGATCGGCACGACGAACCGCGCCGGAACACTGCCTCCTCCCCACCACATGTAGTAGTTCGTAGTGCTGGCCAGAAACGGCCCGATGACCAGTAGCGCGCCGATGAGATACCCGCGCATCTCCCGACGCCGCGCCATCAGCCAGACGCCCACGAGCGATGCGGCGAAGATCGGACTGTAGGGCAACAGACCGTACTCCTGGTCGAAGGACAGCCCGAGCAACCCCCGCGGGACATTCAGCCAGTCCAGCTCCGCGCCTTGCGAGTAGCCGTAGGCCACCGTGGGGTTGACGTCGCCGTACATCACGTAGAACGACCCGAGCCACAGCACACCGGACACGCCGATGGGGGCCAACAACCCCACGACGAGTCGAAACCGCGGCAACAATCTGAACGCCAGCCACAAGCCCGCCACGAACAACAGCAGCGAGAACTTCATGTGCAGCCAGGGCAGCAGACTCAGCGCGGCGCCCCGGGCGACCCAGACCCACATCCGATCGGGCGGGTCGCGCCAGATCCAGAGCGCGGCCCAGGCCATGAGCAGCGCCGCCGGCATCTCAGGAAACACGAGCCAGCTCTGGAGTCCGAACGGCACCGTCAACGCGACGGCCGCCCACGTGGCTAGCGCGATCGATGGCGACGCGATGATGGCAGCAAGATCGAACACCGCCAACGCCGCCAGCGCCGCCATCAGGCCCACCAGCGCCAGCGCACCCCAGTGACCGGCCACGGCGTAGGCCGGGAGCAAGAGCGCCGGCAATCCCGGGGCGTGAATCGAATAGATGATGTCATCTCGACCGCGCGCCAGATAGTGCATCGGCAGCTCGCCCGGATGGAACCCCCAGTAGTCGCGGTTCTGATGGTTGTTCTCGATCTGAATATCCTGGTCCACGAGCAGACTGTGGGTCAGCACCAGATAGTGGGGCTCGTCGCCGCCAAACCCTTGTGTCTGTTTCACGTACTGGCCGGCGCCCAGGAACACAATCAGACTGGCCGCGAAGACGGCTCGCCGCCCCGGCCACGTCGGCGTGGGACGCGGAAGCAGACCCACCTCGATGGCGTTGACCACACAGCCACCCAGGGCAAGCGCCAGCACCAACCAGCGAATCGGGCCGGCGAGCACCAAGAGCAGCGGCAGTTGGGCGGGCAGCCACGGCAGGTAGGGCACCGCCCACAGCCAGAGCAGCAGCAGCGGCGCGACCAGATACGCGGCGGTTCGTAGTGAACGGCCGCCGCTCCACCACCACCACGCGAACCCACCGGCCAGGCCGATGCCGAGCGCAACGGCCAGCGCGAGCAGCCAGGGTGACGCGACCAGCGCCAGCCGTCCGGGCACACCATCTCGCCACGACACGATATGGTGCGAGGCCGGTATCAGCCAGGTGGCCACGCCCACGGCCGGCCCCGCCAAGGCCAGGACCGCCAGTGCACGCCTGTCCGAGGAGGCGGAGGTCATGAGGAGTGACAGGGAGCGGCCTGGCTAGACTCGCCCCAGCGGCACCGGTGGGGCCTCGCCCAGTGCCTGGTCTTGGGCAGACTTCGCCGATGGCCGTGAGGCTGGATCGGGGATGGCGTCAGGTCCATCGAGCAACTCCCGGATGTGATAGGTCGCCTTCCCTTGTGATTCGTGGTACGTGCGCGCCTGCATCTCAGCCAGCAGACCCAGCGTCACCAGCTGCAGCCCCGTAAACACCAGCAAGATGCCAAACAGGAGCATGGGGCGGTTGCCGATCGACTGGCCCTCGAAGAGCCGCACATACGCCAGCCACGCCGTGACCGCCGCACCGGCAGTGCCCATCAACAACCCAATCAACCCGAAAATCTGGAGTGGTCGTGTCGAGTAGCTCAGCAGGAACTTCACGGTGGCGAGATCGAGGATCACGCGGACCGTGCGCGAAATACCATATTTCGAGACGCCGTGCTGGCGCGCACGGTGGTTCACGACCACCTCGGCCATCCGCACGCCCTGTTCGCTGGCGATGGCGGGTATGAAGCGATGCATCTCACCGTAGAGCCGTAACGATTTGACCACCTCGGCCCGGAAGATTTTCAACGAGCACCCGTAGTCGTGCAGGCGCACGCCGGTCGCGCGTGAGATCAGAGCATTGGCGAGCACCGAGGGCAGCCGCCGAGACAGCCACGGGTCTTTCCGGTCCTTTCGCCAGCCACACACGATGTCGTAGCCCTCTTCGAGCTTCTGGACCATGCGCGGAATGTCACGCAGGTCGTTCTGGAGGTCGCCGTCGGCGGTGACGATGAGCCGTCCCCTCGCGCTGGCGAACCCGGCGCTGAACGCGGCCGTCTGGCCGAAGTTCCTCCGCAAGCGAATGACCCGCAGCCGAGGATCGGCCGCGTGGAGGCGGGACAGACGAGCGAACGTGTCGTCGGTGCTGCCGTCATCGACCAAGACCACTTCAAACGACCGGCCCCACGCCTCAAGCGTCTCGGTCACCTCGCGACACAGGGCCTCCACGTTGAGGGCCTCATCGAGGAGCGGAATGACGACCGAGAGCTCTGGACCCATGAGCTAGTTGTGGATGAAGCGGCCAGATTTTTCGAGGCTGGACTTCATGGAAATTATAGGGTTTGCGCCGAACGGACGTCAATACAACTCGTTGTACAGAAGTAGGTTACACGTGTGGTAGGAGACGACGGGACACTAGGCGTGGCCACGGCCTTGCCGACGTAGGATCGCGTACGCGATCACCGCCACCGCGCAGACGGCCGCGATGCCGACCCAGAGCCACGGCCGGTCCGCCTGGAGGAAATCGATCGCCTGGTCGCCGTAGCGCACGGCCAGGGCTCCTTCCCCGAAATAGCGGATCCCGCGGCCCAGGGTCACGGCGCCGCAAAACGTCGCGGTCGGAACCTTGGCCACCCCGGACAGCACCACGAAAACCTTGAACGGGGCCGGCGGCGGCAGAATCGCAGGAATCACCACCGCCAGCACCCCGAATCGCTTGAACCACCCCATGGCCCGAGTGACACGCTCGCCACCGAACCGCCTCCGCAGTAGCGCCTCTCCCCCACGCCGGCCGATCAGGTAGAGGACCAGACACCCACAGACCGAGCCCAGAGTGGCCATGGCCGCGTAGTACGGCATCAGCGTCTCGTCCCGCGCCACCAACATCACGACGAGCACGTCGTTGATTTCCGGCAGCGAGATGAACGACGAATCGAGGAAGGCCACCAGGAACAGACCCGGACCACCCAGTGAGGCGGCGAACGTCTCGACCCAACTGACCAACCGACCCATCTGAATCCTGCGAAGACCTGGAAAATCGTGCAGCCGGAGGAACCGGCCGACCGAGTGTCAGTATAGCGGTTTCCGGGCGTGGCATCCCGGCCGGCGGCGTCGCGGACTTGGTCACGGACCCGCTGTCAGCTCGCCAGGGCGCGCGACAATGCGCGCCCCGCGACCACGGAGTGGAGCACTTGGGGGTCCCCACGTAGTGGCCGCGAGGGGTTCGGGGCAAAGCCCCGTCTGAATCTAAAACCGCACGCCCACGGTGAACACCGACGTCAAACCGCTCAGGTCGATCCGTTCGTCCAGGAAGCCCTGATCGATTCCGACGACGCCCTTTGCGTCCTGGTATCGCGCCTCGAAACCAACTCGGTAGCGATCACCGACATCGACCCGCACGCCAGCCAGATACACCGCGCCAACGTCGGTCCCCGTAGCCACGAATCGGTCTCGAAAGATCTCCAACGTGCCGCGGTCCACGAAATCGCCCACCTCGCTGTACCGCCAGTTGAACGCGCCAACCCCCGCACCGGCGTAGGGTTGAACCGGAGGCCTCAGGCTGAAAGGAAAGAACCGCGCGACCGCCGTCACCGGCGTCACACGCAACTTGAAGTCTTGGAGGATGTCCGACCCATCGTCATGGACAAACTCACGGTCATAGCTCAGCACTGTCTGCTGATAGAAGCCAACCCCGACTCCTGCCTCCACGTAGTCTCCGACCTCGACCAGCCATTCGGCCCCGACGCTCGCATTGTTGAATTGGCTCAGATCGAATTCGAAGATCGTGCGGTTCGTGGCTATGACATCGTCGAAGATCCGGGTGTCCTCTCCTTTGAGAGCGAAGTACCCCAGGTTGAGACCGAGGGACTGCGTTTGGGCGTGGGCAACGTTGCTCCCCGCCGCCGTGAAGGCCGCGGACATCATCACTAACTGAACGAATCGTCCTGTCGTCGACATCGCTCTCCTCCTGCCGGTCGGCCCGAGCGCGGGCACCACGACGGACAAGTTAGCAGGAATGATGCCAGCCGCGACGACACGTGAAAACAGGCGGTTTTTGGCCAATCGAGACCGAACTCAGCCACTGGCGGTGTCCCAGCCAGAGATCAATCCGTCCGATTTTGAGCACGGCCTTCGCGGGATGCGATGATGGCCAGCATCTCGTCGTGGAGCGAGCCGTTCGACGCGACGATCTGCCCGCACCGCGTATCGAACGGTGTCCCGTCGAATCGCGTCACCCGTCCGCCGGCCTCTTCGACAAGCAGACTAGCCGCGGACAGGTCCCACGGGTGGAGGCGCTGCTCCCAGAACCCGTCTAGCCGACCGGCGGCGACGTAGCACAGGTCGAGCGCCGCGGACCCCAGTCGCCGGACGGCCTGAGCCTGGGCGATGAACGCACCGAAGAGACCAACGACCTCATCGACCGTCTCATGGACATCATACGGAAAGCCGGTGCACAGCATGGCATCGAGCAACGTGCCGGCCTCGGTGACCCGTAGCGGCGTGCCGTTCAGCCACGCGCCGACACCGCGCTCGGCCGTGAACAACTCGCGCCGGGTCGGATCGTAGACCGCCGCGACCTCGGGGCGTCCGTCCACTTCGAGCGCGAGACTCGCGCAGAACAGGGACAGTCCGTGCGCGTAGTTCACCGTGCCATCGATGGGATCGAACACCCACCAATGGTGGAGGTGCTCCCGCTCCGGCTCGTTCTCGAGCTCTTCGGCCAGCACGGCGTGGCCGGGGAAGCGCGCCGCGATCGTCTCGCGCGCCATCCGTTCGACCTCGACATCTACCTGGGTCACCAGGTCGATCGCACCCTTCTTGTCAATCTGGAGGTCACCCCCGAGGGAACGGGTCTGGATCGCCCCCGCACGGAGCACGATGTCGATGGCGGTGGCCAGCCAGGCGGGTGGGTGGGACATGGGCGACGGTGGCTACCGAGCGATCAGGAATCGGCGGGGGTGACCCTCTTGACCATGACGACCTCCATACCGCCATCGGGCCCTCGTTGCAACCGAAGGTCGTCCATGAAATTTCGCATGAAGAAAATGCCCCGACCACTCGACTTGAGTAGATTCTCCGGGGCCAGGGGGTCCGCCACCTCGACCGGATCGAATCCTTCACCCTGGTCGACCACTCGGATTTGCAGCTGCGTGGGCTCTGTCGCAGGGGTCAACGTGAACTCCACCGTGACAAGCTTCTCTTCGACCTCACGGTTCCCATGCTTGATGGCATTGATGACCGACTCGCGCACGGCCACGCTCACCCAGTGGAGCGAGTCCTCCTCGAGACCGACGAGCTGGCCGGTTTCTTCGCAGACGACCTGGACAAAATCCAGCATGTCGAAATGACTGCGAAATTCGAGCCGGACGACGCTGTGGGTGTCCATGCGGTTGGCGGCGTTCATCCGATCCCCGTTCCACCACGAAGAACGGGGCCGTTGTGAGGCCATGACCGGCCAGCGCCACGGCGCCCGTAAGATACCCCCCGCACCAAGGTCGGTGCAAGCACCGCGAGGTCCAGAGGTGACGAATTCATCTCCGCGAGGGCCCGTGAGCCATAATGCAGGGATGCCGTCGGTCGTGGTTCATCCGGCCTCGCGCGTGCGCGGGCGCCTTACTCTTCCGGGCGACAAGTCCATCTCGCATCGCTACGCGCTCCTGGCCGCGCTGGCCGAGGGTACGACGACGATCAGCCGATACGCGCCGGGGGCCGACTGTGCATCAACGCTGTCGTGCCTCGCGGCACTAGGGGCGGCGATCGACGGCCCTGGGGCTGCGAATGCCCACCCGGACGAGTGTGTAGTCACCATCCAGGGACTCGGCCTCGGTGGCCTGCGGGCGCCGTCCGACTCGCTCGACGCGGGCAACTCGGGGACGACACTGCGGCTCTTGGCCGGCGTACTCGCAGGCCACCCCTTCGAGAGCGTCATCACGGGCGATGCGTCGCTGCGCGGACGACCGATGCGACGCATCATCGATCCACTGTCGCGCATGGGCGCCCATCTGCGTGGACACGAGGACCGACCGCCCATCGCCATTCGAGGCACCGCGCTCCACGGCATCCACTACACCCCGCCGGTCGCCAGCGCCCAGGTCAAGAGCGCCGTGCTGCTCGCCGGCCTGCATGCGTCAGGGGACACGGTCGTCACCGAACGACAGGCCACACGAGACCATACGGAGCGCGCGCTGCCAGTGTTCGGTGTCAGCCTGACTCGGGCGAACGGCGCCATCAGTCTCCGCGGCGGTCAGCGACTGCGCGCGGCTGAGGTCCAGGTGCCGGGCGACGCGTCGTCAGCCGCCTGCTGGGCGGTCGCGGCGGCCGCGCTGCCCGGGTCGGATGTCACGCTCGACGATGTCGGACTCAACCCAACGCGCATCGGCTTCCTGTCGTTGCTCGAGCGAGCCGGGGCGCGAATCGAGATCTCGAGCGGCGTCCCGGTCGGCGACGAGCCCATCGGCTCCCTGCGAATCCGACATGACCATCTGACGGCGCTCGAGATCGGGCCGGCCGACGTGCCCGGCACCATCGACGAACTGCCGGTGCTCGCGGCGCTCGCGACCCACGGTGGCGCCCTCCGCGTCACGGGCGCCGGTGAACTCCGTCACAAGGAGAGCGACCGCATCTCGGCCTTGGCCGCGGGGCTCCGTGGACTTGGCGGTCATGTGGAGGAGATGGTCGATGGCTTCCAGGTGCTGGGTGACCGCCGGCTCACCGGAGGGACCGCGGACGCCGCTGGCGACCACCGTCTGGCCATGGCGTTCGCTCTCGCCGCGATCGGAGCCCAGGAGCCCAGCGAGATCCATCACGCCGACGTCGTCGATGTGTCCTACCCTGGATTTTTCGATATTTTGGCCGAGATCAGCGAACCGTGAGGACGCGGGTCGGCTGAGTTCTTGCGCCCGCCGACCCTCCACACCAAACCACGTGATGCATCATGCGGGCCGACAAGATCTACCTTGTGGGATTCATGGGCGCGGGAAAGACGACCCTGGCGAAGGCCCTCGGCGCCCGGCTGCAGTGGCGCGTCGAAGACCTCGACGCCGTCACCGAGCGTCGAGAAGGGATGAGCGTCGCCGACCTCTTCGCGACATACGGAGAATCGCGGTTCCGGACGGCCGAGCAGGCGTCGTTGCGGGCCCTGCTGCCGATTCGCCAGGTCGTCGTGGCCACCGGTGGCGGCGCGTTCGCAGCGCCCCAGAGCCGGGCGCTGATCAATCGAGACGGCGTCTCGTTCTGGCTTGATGTATCCTTGCAGCTAGTCGGGGCTCGTCTGTCATCGGAGGACGGACGGCGACCGCTCGCTGCCGACCCGGCCACGATGGAGCGGCTGTTTCACGCTCGCCAGTCTGCCTACCGGCAGGCGCGCGTGCGACTCGATGCCGAGCACGCCACGACCGATGAGTTGGTCGAGCGGATTGTGGGCTGGCTTGAGCGTCGGCCGGCGTCTTAGCGGTCGTGCGAGGCGCGGGTTGCGTCGCGTGCTGCAGACTGTCGCCACGGGCGGCTGACCCGCTGGATCTCCGCATCTGAATCACTGAATCACTGCCACCCGGATAGACGACCCCGAGGCCCCCTATTGCCATGCGTTTTCTGATTCTCAGTGACATCCACAGCAACATCGACGCCCTGGACGCAGTGTTGGCCCGCACCCCACCCGAGTCCTACGACAAGCTGATCGTGCTGGGTGACCTCGTCGGCTACGGCGGCACGCCCAACGAGGTCGTGGACCGGATCTTCGAGTTGAAGCCTGACTTCTTGATTCGCGGCAATCACGACAAGGTCGCGAGTGGAGTGGAGAGCGCGGACAATTTCAACCGGATCGCGGGTGAGGCGGCGCGCTGGACGCAGGGCGCCCTCACGACCGCGAATCGGGAACGATTGGCGGCGCTACCGGCCGGACCCGCGAACGTCGACCGCGAGGTAGAGGCCTGTCACG
>CAUZAY010000150.1:0-10319 GCA_963577695.1 Vicinamibacteria bacterium
CCGTTTCGGCGAGCGGCTGCCGTTGACCACCTTCGCGCAGGTGGTTAAGTTGGTGCTCTACGGTCTGGCCACCATCACCGCGCTGTCGATTCTCATGGACGAGTCTCCGGCGCTGCTGTTCAGCGGCCTCGGGGCGATGACGGCCGTGCTGATGCTCATCTTCAAGGACCCGATCCTGGGGTTCGTGGGCGGCATTCAACTCTCCGCCAATCAGATGGTGAAGCGCGGCGACTGGATCGAGATGCCCAAGTACGGCGCCGACGGGGACGTTCTCGAAGTGGCGCTGACCACGGTCAAGGTCCAGAACTTCGATAAGACCGTCACGACCATTCCGACCTATGCGCTGATCAGCGAGTCGTTCAAGAACTGGCGCGGGATGACCGAGTCCCAGGGGAGGCGGATCAAGCGGGCGATCCACATCGACATCAACTCCATCAAGTTCTGTGACGACGCGCTGCTGACGCGGTTGTCACGCGTGCCCTACATGGCCGACTACCTCGCCGAGAAACGGCAGGAGATCGACGCGTGGAACGGCGGGCACGACGAAGAGCCGTCGACCGCGTGGCACCCGAGGCGGCTGACCAACATCGGAACCTTTCGCGCCTACACGGTCGCCTACCTGAGGCAGCGGCCCGACATTCACCCGGAGATGACATTTCTGGTCCGTCAGCTCGCACCCACGCAACACGGTATACCGATCGAGGTGTATGTGTTCAGCCGAGACCAGAACTGGGTCAACTACGAAGGTATCCAGTCAGATATCTTCGACCACTTGTTGGCCGTACTGTCCGAGTTTGGTCTCCGCGCCTACCAGATTCCCTAATGCCTGCCATGAGTAATGGCTGTCGTTGGAGACAGAAGACGAGTCGCATGGTGGGTATACTCAATCTGCATCCCATTCGCAAATGACGTGCTCTCAAACGCTGCGATGTCAGCTCGACCGATAAAGACATTGTTTTCGATGGCATACACGGCATCTTCTTGATAATGAAGTAAATAGCTTTCGACATCACCCCGGTTGAGAGCAGCGTAGAACGCATCAAGGCGGCTGTTCACGGCGGACTCTTCAGCACTCTGGGCAGCCGCACTGCCGACACCAAGACCCAGAAAAACCATCATCACGATGAACGCAGATCGCATTGTTGTGCCTCCTGGAAAAAATGATCCAATGCCGATCCTACCGCTGGCTGGTAGGCGGTTCAATGTGAGGGATTACGGCTCACGCGGGTAAGCGGCGTCCCCTCATTGCGGAGGCGGTGGCGGGGGGGGTATCGGATCCCGCCCGGAGTGAACGCCGTGCGGCAACCTCTTCCGTAGTTCGGCTACGCCTGCGTCGGTTACCTGGGTGCCAGCGACGCTGAGATACCGCAACGCAGGCAACCCCGTGAGGTGCGCCAAACCCGCGTCGGTGATCTGGGTGCGATCGAGATCGAGATCCTCCAGCGTCGTCAACCCCGTGAGGTGCGCCAGGCCCGCGTCGGTGACCTGGGTGACAGCGAGATGGAGACTCTCCAGCGCTGCTAACCCGGTGAGATGCGCCAGGCTCGCATCGGTGACCTCGGGTCCGCGGAGGTACACCTCTACAACCTCCCCCTGTTCGTTTTGACTCACGCGACCCCAACCGTCGAGTGTCTCCACCAGCGCCTCCAACGTCGGAGGAGGTGTCGGTTCCTGCTGCGCCATGATCGGCGTACTGAACGACACAGCGGCAATGGCGACCGCGACAAGACGTGCATGGTGATGCGTCATAACGTCTCGAGCCTACCGCTGGCTGGTCGAAACCGTTACGAAAAAAAACGGGTCGCCAAGAGTCCCGTGCCGGACACGGCGTGCCAGTCAGCGCACCGCCGCCAGGTGCGGCTGGTCATCCGCGTCGACGACGGTCTCGGCCGCATCCCGCTGGGCAATACCAGGCGGGAGTCGGTGGGCTACGACTTGGTCTCGCTCTACGACACGCTGTGGGCGCGCGCCCACCGGGGGACCGGTGACACCTTTGGCGACGAATTCGCGTATGCGCCGCTGTCAATCAGAGAGCGCCAACGGAGCGGGGACGACGAGGTGCGCGAGGTCGATCCCGGCGCTCTGGGAGCGTCGTTCCGGGGGGCTGTCTATGGGCGCAACATGGCGCGTCCGCCCTGGGGCTGGTTCGACAGTCGGGAGCGCGACCGTCCGCTCGGGGAGTGGTTCCTCGATCCGGCCGGGATTATCGCGCGTCACTTCACACCAGACGAGCCGTTCTCGCGGGTCTATGTCCACCACCCGTATCTGGGTATCGTCGAAGACGACTGAGACCGGTACCGCGGCTGGGCTCGCCGATCGGGGCTGCCCCGGTCGTGGTCTCGGGTTACAATGAGCGCTTTGATTTATGCGTGCTCGCCAGTGCGGGCTGTGACCGCGTGGCGGTTCAATATGCGCCGACGTCCGGCGCTCGTGGATAGGCTCTGACGAGCCTCCGATCAGCAACGATACGGATACGCGCTCTGTCGCCTGACCGGTCCTGTGTCGACAGGCTGGGACCAGTGGCGTGGAGACGAGAGGAGAGGGGCATGGGACCCACGGCAGTGGAGAAGGCGCACGCGTTCGAGGAGGCCACCCGGGCCGGACGCGAGCCGTTCAAGGTTGCGGATCTGTCGCTGGCGACATTCGGGCGCAATGAGATTCGGCTCGCCGAGCAGGAAATGCCCGGGTTGATGGCCCTGCGCGAGGAGTATGGGGGCGCCCTGCCGCTCGCGGGGGCTCGAATCATGGGCAGCCTCCACATGACGGTGCAGACGGCCGTGTTGATCGAGACCTTAGCCGACCTGGGCGCCGATGTGCGCTGGGTCTCGTGCAACATCTTCTCCACCCAGGATCACGCCGCGGCTGCGGTCGCGGTCGGGCGACCCGAGACCGGCGGCACCCCGGAAGCACCAAGAGGGATCCCGGTCTTCGCCTGGAAAGGGGAGACGCTGACGGAGTACTGGTGGTGCACGAACGAGGCCTTGGTCTGGCCCGACGGTGGAGGACCGGCGCTGATCGTGGATGACGGCGGGGATGCGACGTTGCTGGTGCACAAAGGCTACGAGTTTGAGAACCTCGGTGAAATACCGGGCTTCGACCCGGAGACCGAGCCAGAGGAATGGGGCGTCATTCTGGACCTCCTACGGAATCTGCAGGCGCGCGACAAGGAGTTTTGGCAGCGCATCAGTCCGGCAATCCGTGGCGTGAGTGAAGAGACCACCACCGGCGTCCACCGCCTCTACGAAATGATGGAAGCCGGCACGCTGCTGTTCCCGGCCATCAACGTGAACGATTCGGTGACCAAGAGCAAGTTCGATAACGTGTATGGCTGTCGCCACTCATTGCCCGATGGGCTGGCCCGCGCCACCGACGTGATGCTCGGCGGCAAGGTCGCGCTGATCTGTGGCTTCGGCGAAGTGGGCAAGGGGTGCGCGCAGGCACTGCGTGGCCAAGGCTGCCGCGTGGTGGTCACCGAGGTCGATCCGATTTGTGCGTTGCAGGCGGCGATGGAGGGCTACGAGGTCAACACGCTCGAGGCGATGCTGGACCGGGCCGATATCTTCGTGACGACGACGGGCAACAAAGACATCATTTCGGCCGATCAGATGGCGAGGATGAAGGACAAGGCCATCGTCGGCAATATCGGACACTTCGACAATGAAATCGACATGGCCGGCCTCAAGAAGGTGCCGGGCATGCAGCACATCAACATCAAGCCGCAATACGACGAGTGGCGGTTTCCCGATGGACACAGCGTCATGGTGCTGGCGGAGGGACGTCTGCTGAATCTCGGGTGCGCGACTGGCCACCCCAGTTTCGTGATGTCCGCGTCGTTCACCAACCAGGTGTTGGCCCAGGTGGCGCTCCACGAGAACACCGGGGAATACGAGAAACAGGTGTACATGCTTCCCAAACTCCTCGACGAGAAGGTGGCGCGACTCCATCTTGACCATCTTGGTGTGAAGCTGACGACCCTGTCACAGGATCAGGCGGACTACATCGGCGTGAAGGTTGATGGTCCGTACAAGCCGGAGCACTATCGGTACTAGCGTCAAGTGGCGGACTCGCTGAGTCCGCCGCCTCGTCCGGACACGCCGCGACGCGCTCATCCCCACCTTGTCCCCACTGACATGACGGCACCTCGTCTCGATCGACGGTTGTTTCTGCGCCTCGGCGCCATGGGCCTGGCAGGAGCGGCTGGGGGCAGACTGGTGCAGGCGCAGGCGCCCGACACGGCCACATTGGCCTCCCACGTCGTGGACGTCGACGGAGACGGGGTGCTCGGCGCCGGCGACGTAGAGGTGATGGACCAGGCGCTCTTCACCTCACGCGGTTTCGCGATCGAGCCCAATACCGGGTTTGATATCCGCGCCGATATCTTCGGTCGAGGGGTCATCGGCCAGGATGCCGTTGACGCGGTGATCCGTGCCGTTTCGACATCTTCCGTGCCGGCCGTGCCGGTGCGG
Source organism: Vicinamibacteria bacterium (assembly GCA_963577695.1). Classification (GTDB taxonomy): domain Bacteria; phylum Acidobacteriota; class Vicinamibacteria; order Vicinamibacterales; family UBA8438; genus UBA8438. Next base: position 4,467 of record CAUZAY010000150.1, read on the forward strand.
CGACCGATCACGGTGGGGTGGCACTATGGGTGGTATGACCACATCCGGCGTCCCTTGCTGCAGCAGACCGTTCGCTACCTGGGAGGCAACTACCTCTCCAATGATCCCGTGGTCGAGACTGAGTTCAACCGCCTGAAGAACGAGTTTGGAATCACCGTCGACGCGCTGAGTTGGATTCCCGGCCGGGTAACCCCTACTATTCTGCCGAATTACCAGACTGGCTACTTCGCCGCGGAGAATGCAGCAACCCGCTACGTCTCGTTGCTATACGAGGGGGCGCTTGCGCTCCCCCATGTCGGCGGCCGCGTGGACTTCCGCTCGACAGCCGTGCGCGACACGCTCGTGGGGGACTTCGCGGCCATGGCCCAGACCATGGTGGAGGCTCGGGATCAGTACCCCACACGCGTGTTCCTGCTTGACGGCCGTCCGGTCGTGTTCATCTTCGCGTCCCACGCATGGGGGCTGAACCGGGACGACCGCGTCGAGTTCCGTCAGAGGACGACTGCCGTCGCGCAGGCCCTGGAGGCGTTCGGACGGGTGTACGGGACGCCGCCGTATCTGGTGGGTGACGAGTTGTTGCCCCTGGCGTCCACGACTACGCCGTCGGCTGATCGGCTCAGCCGTGGCGCGCTGTTCGATGCGATTCACACCTATCACGCCGCCAACCTGAAAACGACTGCGCCGCCGTTCGCTTTGAACGAGTCCTACGGTGCGCTCCAGCGGCTACGACTGGAGCGGGCGACGGTCGCGATACGCGGCCTTAAAAACACGTTTACCAACCAGAAACTCCTGATTATTCCGAGTCTTGCCGGTGGATTCGCCAAGCACGGGCTGCCGACGCTGAGCACCACACGACAGGCCTTCGCCAATTACCTCAAACTGCTCACTCGACATCACGAAGAGGGCTACTTGCCCCAGGAGTGGTCCGGCGCGCTGGGCACCAAGGCCCTTCCGGCGCCGGTCTACTCTATCGGCTCCTGGAACGAGGAGTACGAGGGGCACGCCGTGTTCCCGGCGCAGTTCAACTTGGCGCTCACCGAGAGCGAGCAACACGGGTTTGATTTCTCGATGGCGCTCAAAGAGGCCTTTGGCTGGAACCACTACGCCGACCGCCCCATTCATTCTTAGGTTTCCTGGCGAGGCGTCCGTCTGGCGGCGTTGCTTCCTCGGTCACATGCCGCCTGCATGCTCCCTCGTCGCGCCTGGCCAGACGAACGCGGCTTCTCTTAGGCGGGGCTGCGCCCCGAGCCCCACGCGGCGGCTCCGCGGGGACCCCGAGTGCCCCACTCCGCCGCCGCGTGGGGCGCATTGTCGCGCGCCCTCCCCGTGCCAGCCCGTCTCACGCGTGGCGTGACGCCGTGGGCCGGAAACGGGGTGCCACGGTCGTTCCTCTCCGTCCTCCAGGATCCGGGCGGCCGGCGCGGCAGCAGGTATGGGCTGGTCGATCACCTTGGCGGGGGGCGGTGGGATCGAGAGATGCCCGTTCCCGCCGCACGAGCGCCCCGGCGCGCTTGACCCGCCCGCCACCTACCGAGCGTCGACCCTGCTGGGCAGCAGACCGCCGCGGCCGAGACGTTACCTCCCGAGGCAACCGCCTGTGCGCGACTCCGCGCGGCAGACTATCGTTGGGGATCGGGTCCGAGGATCATGCGTCCGAGTTGGCGCAATGTGTCCATGTCGTGGACGTCGTCCGGGAGCAGTGGGACCCGCACTCGGGGCGATTTTGCGAACGCCCGATCGATGTCCTCCAGATGTCGCGCTTCTTGGCGACGCCGGGCCTCGAGGAACTGGCCGTCGGCGTTGTCTGGCAAGACACGGTTGACGATGAGCCCCGAGATCGGGACCGAGAACCGCGTGAGGATGTCGTGGGCCTTGAGGGTCTCCAGCACGGACAGTCGGTCCGGGTTCAGGACCAGCAGGAAGGCGGCGTGACTCGGGTCGAGCAGTTGCTCCCGGGCTCGGACGAACGTCCGGCGACGGGCCTGCAGCAGGTCATTGAGCTGCGCGTCGCGGCCACCGCTGTCGTGGTCCTCCGCGGCGTCAAGCATCGACAGGTCATCGCCTTTGACCCGCCCGCCACCGAGGTGGCGAAGGGCCGAGCCGAGCTGGGCCGAGCGCTGCCGGTGACCGAGAAGCCCGTCGATCCAGGCGGCCATCACCTCTGGTAGCGACAACAGCCGCACGGTGTGCCCGGTCGGCGCAGTGTCGAAAATAACCTGGTCGTACTCGCTCCCAGCCAGCGCCATGATCGCGGCCACACGTTCGAGCATCGCCGCCTCCATCGTGCCAGGCGCCAACCGTGCCAGGTCGAGCTGGCGATCGATCTCCGCAAAGGAGCGCGGGTGGACCAGCCCCTTCATGCGTGCCTTCACCGTGGCCAGATGCTCGTCGGCCTGACGGTCAGGGTCAATCTCGAGTGCCCACAGAGAGGGGCACAGCTCGGTGGTGCGATTGCCGATGGGGCGCCCGAACAGGTCGGCCAAGGAGTGCGCCGGGTCGGTGGAAACCAGCAGGCATCGTCTCCCGCGAGCGGCCGCGACGAGCGCGAGGGATGCCGCGGTCGTCGTCTTGCCGACGCCCCCCTTACCCCCGACAAAGAGCAGCGCATGCGTCAGAAGCTGGTCAAGCACGGCAGGTCACTGAAGAAAGGAAAGAGGGGTTTTCTGACGAGGCGTTCGTCTGGCCAGGCGCCTCGTCGGGAAACCTAGCAGCAACGGAAACCGTCGAGTGGGGAGTGTTCCATCCCCTGACGCTGGTGCCATTCGTGAAAGCGCTCAAGCAGCAGCGGTTGGAGCTCAAGTGTGTAATACGCGGCCGGATTGGGCACGCCCATGAGCTCCGCGAAGACGAACAGCATGAACAGGTCGTCTTCCTCGCGTCGAGCCCGGGCCAGCGCCCCGCGATACGGCGAAACGTAGAATTCCTCGAGTAGAGCCTTGAGACGGCCCAGACGCCCCTTCCAGCTTGCCATCGGGCTCCTTTTGATGGTGATGCTACCGGCGGCCGTTAGGCCGCCGCCCCGGCCGCCGCAGCCCGGCGCTCACGGAGGAACGCAGACGACGCCTCGAGCATGACGAGAATGGCGAGGAGCACAATGGCGACATCGATCCACAGCAGCGGGTAGAGAATGCCCCCCTCCCGATACAGAGTCATGAGCTGCACCAGGGCGGCACCGAGCGCCGCCACGGTGATGAATACCATCGGAATCAAAGTGTAGCGGACCGGGCGTCCGAGCTTCACCAGCATCACGCTGATCACCATCAGGGTCAGACCCGCCAGCAACTGGTTGGTCGTTCCGAAGAGCGGCCAGATCAGCATGCCACCCTCTCCGCTCGCTCCACCTGCCCCAAAGGCGAGCAGGAGGCACGCCGTCACCGCCACGCCGGTGGCGACGTATCCGTTCTGCAGTACCGGGATACGGTAGATGGTCCCCCACTCCTGCACGATGTAGCGCTGGAGTCTGACCCCGGCGTCCATGGTCGTCCCGGCAAACAGCACGGCCATCACCGTCAGCAGGGTTGCGGCAAACTGCTCGGAGATGCCGACGCCGGCCGCCACGACCCGGGAGCCGCCTTGCACGAACGCGGCCATGCCGCCGTTCCCGAACTCTGAATACATCAACCGCCATTCAGCCAGCGACGCGAAGCCGGCGGTGGCAGCGATGATGGCGACGAGCGCCAGGGCCCCTTCGCCTGATGAGCCGAGATATCCGACGAACCGCGCATCCGTTTCTTTGTTGAGTTGCTTCGATGTCGTCCCCGAGCCCACCAACCCGTGGAACCCGGAGATGGCGCCACAGGCGATGGTCACGAACAGGAGCGGGAACATTGGCGGCGCGGATGCGGGCAGGTCCGGGTTGATGGCAGGCGCCACAATGGTGGGGTTCGCGATGAGCACCGCGCCGTAGAGCAGGCCCAGACCGACAAAGAGTTGGATGCCGTTGATGTAGTCCCTCGGCTGCAGTAGTAGCCACACGGGGAGCAGCGAGGCGATCCCCGCATACAAGAACAGAATCAAGATCCACTGCGCGCCCACGGGCAAGCCGAAGGACCCGGCCGACAATGAAATCGGCACCGCTTCGCCCAAATAGATGACGGCGTAGAGAACCACCGTGCCCACGATGGTCGGCCACAGGATGGGGACGTGCATCCGATAGATGAGCACCCCGATGATGAGAGCCACGATGACGGCGGTCCAGGCCGGGATCACGCTGCTGGGGGTCTCCTGAAACGCGTCCGAGATCGCCACGCCAAAGACGGCATTGACCATCATCAGCAGGAAGAAGACGACGACCATGAACAGGGTTCGGGCCCTGGGGCTGACGACATCACCGGTCAGTGAGCCGACAGATTTCGCCTTGTTTCGCACACTGGCCCAGACGGCGCCGAAATCGTGGACACCGGCGAAGAACATGGTGCCCACCACGACCCACAGAAACGCCGGTAACCAGCCCCAGATGACCGCGATGCCGGGGCCGATGATGGGTGCGGCGCCGGCGACCGCCGTGAAGTGGTGGCCCCAGAGGACCACGCGGTTCGTCGGCAGATAATCGATGTCATCCCGCTGGGCGTGCGCGGGAGTGACGAAGTCTGGATCGAGCTGATAGATTTTTTCGGCAATGAACTTCGAATAGAAGCGGTAGCCGAGGAAGATCATCGTGAGACCGATGACGGAGAGAACGGCTGCATTCATCTGAATGACACCTCGTGACGACGCGGCGGAGAACCCAATCGAATCAGCCTATTCTACACGTCGGATCTGCTCAAACAAGAGCCGTGTGCGCGGGTGAGACCGCGGTCGCGGAGACGGGACTCATCGTGAAATATGGTTGGCTCGCAGATCTCGTCGTGTGCCTGCACGCGATGTTTGTCGCCTTCGTGGCATTCGGGGGCTTGCTGGTCTGGAAAACGCCGCGCGTCGCGTGGGCTCACCTGCCGGCGCTCGCCTGGGGGGTCGGAATCGAGTGGGTCGGTGCGATCTGTCCCCTGACGCCTCTGGAACTCGCGTTGCGGCGCCGCGGTGGGGACGCGGGATATCAGGGAGACTTCGTCGACAACTACCTGATGCCCTGGCTGTACCCGGCCGGTCTCACGCGCGAGCAACAGGTCGTGCTCGGGTCACTGGCGTTGCTACTGAACGTCGTCGTGTATGGACTCTGGCTCCGCGGTTGGTTGGCGCGGCGACGTGGGTCGAACTGACCCTGAGCGCTGTTGCATAATAACTAACGATGCTGGCACTGCGATGGCGAGCGGCGGGGACCCTGGCTCTGTGCGCGACGCTGGTCGGATGCGCCGCCGACGAGCCAGTCGAGAGGCCGCTGGCGTCGACGCCGCCCCCGGTGGAGACCGCTGCGACCGACCGCAGTCCATTGATTGTGGCGCTTGGCGACAGTTTGACCGCTGGGCTTGGCCTTGACGCCGACCAGGCCTACCCGGCCCTGCTGCAACGGCGACTTCGCGACGAGGGGTACGACGTCACGGTTGTCAACGCCGGAGTCTCCGGTGATACGTCGGCTGCCGCACTACGCCGGGCGGAATGGGCGCTGGGCGGAGACGTGCGCATCGTGATCGTCGCACTCGGCGGCAACGACGGCCTGCGCGGTCTTCCCGCGGACCAGATGAAACAGAATCTGTCGGAAATCGTCTCAATGACCAGGGACCGCGGCATCGCCGTGCTGCTGGCCGGTATGGAAGCGCCTCCGAACTACGGTTCGACCTATACCACGCAGTTTCGCCAGGTGTTCGTGGATCTGGCCCAAGATTTCGACGTGGTCTTCATGCCGTTCTTGCTCGTCGGCGTGGCTGCGGATCCGGCGTTGAACCAGCCAGATGGCATCCATCCCAACCCCGACGG
>CAUZAY010000151.1:0-10185 GCA_963577695.1 Vicinamibacteria bacterium
GCCTACCAGATTGATGGCCAGCATTCGGAAATCACGTTCTAGAAATTCCTCCAAGGGCTGTCCCGCGATCTCCGCGGTGGTGATCGTGCACGTCGCGGGGTCAGCCGGGGGTGCTCTAGAATTGCCTATCGTCCACCGTCGACCGGTATGGTCGCGGGCCGTCTGGACGAGGCCCGACTCGATGGATAGACGTTCATGGTGCGATCCTGATCGCAGTCTGAGGTCCGCTGGGCACCATGTCGATGTTGTGGGCCCTCACGATGAGCCTCCTCTCGAGATCGCGCTCCTGCATCCGGACCACCTCCGTGAACTCGGGGTCGTCGTGGGCCGCCGTGAGTCGGCGATCGCGCTCGGCCTTCGACGGATAGCCCCGGATGTAGATGAATGTGTTGTCCTCGTCGATGCCGAGATCCTCATCGGACTGCTGCGGGGTCCAGTACCCGACGTTCGTGATCCCATGTCGTGAGTAGATCTCGGCAGTGCGGCTGGCGAACCGCTCGGCCAGGGCATCCCTCCTACCCGGTTGGGCGGTGTAGATGCGGAGCTCGTAGAAGCCGGGTGCCGTCTGCCGCTGGGCCAGGCCCCAGGCCGTGCCAACCATTCCGAAGCAGAGTCCCGCTGCGGCCATTACCTTCCACTTGAGCACCTCACCCTCCTTGTCTGTCTGGTCTACACGCGGGGCATCGACAAGTCGATGCTGGCCGCGACGACGCCGCGCGAGAGGAGGACCGCGAGCAGCGGATCGCCGTCTTCACGCGGGCCCTCTATGAGGATACAGTCACGTTGAGGTCGATCGCCGAATCCGATACCCAGCGTGCCGGGCTCACCGACCGGCCAAGCCCAACATCTCTGGGGCCTATCAGAAGAACAGTTATTACACTCGGTATCGCGCTCGTTGGTCTCGGCTTCAGCGGCGTCACGAGTGCCGCCGGAATTCGGTGCCGTAGTCTGCCGCGCGAGCGAGCACGATGTCGAGCGAGGAGGCGTGGGGTTACTCAGGCCCGAGCCGGAATACGTAGATTGCGTTGTGTCTCTGGCCGGGAGGAGTTCTCACTTCTGTCGTGACGACATTCGGAACGCTCCACGGACTGCCGCCACCGCGTCCTGTCGTGACGGCTATGTACTGGACTCCGTCCACCGCATATGTCATGGGGTACCCGAGGACGGACGTGGCCAGCCGCGTCCTCCACAGCTCCTCCCCGGTGCGGACGTCAAAGGCGCGGAACCATCGGTTGAAGTCACCCGCGAAGGTTAGCCCCGAAGCGGTCGTGAACACCGCGGTCGTAAATGGAGCACGCTGCTCCACGCTCCAGACCTCCTCCAGGGTGGCGGCGTCGTAGGCCGCCAGCTTACCGACGTTCCCATCAGTGCCCGGCATGTCCACGAAGACCCGGTTCGCTGCGGTACCACCCGAGCCTTCTTCGAGGACCATCTCTCGCCCTTGCAGGTTCATGCAGGTCTGGCCCAGAGGAATGACGAGAAGGCCGGTCTGGGGTTCGTAGGACATCGTGTGCCAGTTGTGCCCCCCGGCCGTGGAGGGACAAGCAGAGAGCCATTCGCCGATCTTCGCGTTCTGAATGTCCTCACGGTAGGTCAGCTTCCCCATCTCATGGTCCACGTTGTAGACGTCTTGATAGACCGTCTCCACGAGGCCCAGATATTCCCCGGTCCGCCGATCGAGCTTCCAGAGGATTCCATCCTTGCCGATCGTGAAGACCACCGGCACTCCGTCCACATCCGCCAGGAGTCGCTCGAACGCGACATCCAGATCGAGGCTCTCGCCAGTAATATGCTGGAAGTACCAGACGATACGCCCATCGTCCGGATCCAGGGCGAGCGTCGAGTTCGCGAAAAGTGTCGCGTCATTCACGGTCAGCCCTCGACTCGCAGCAACCCACGGCTTCGACTGGGCCGTCCCGAAAAACAGAAGGTCCAGCGCTGAATCGTAGCTACCCGCGACCCACACCTCACTCCCACCCCTCAGCGCGAACGGAAGGTCACCCCAGGTATCGCCGCCGGGCTCCCCTGGTCGCGCAACCGTATACGTGCGCCAAAGCTCCTCTCCCGTCCGTGCATCATGAGCCGTGATGAAACAGCTTTCTTCCGTGAACCGCGAACAGCCATCGATCCCGTTGATCAGCTTGCCGTCCACCACGATGGGCCCCGACGAGTTCTGGTAACCGAGTTTCCAGTCGGCAAGTGTCGAGTACCACCGGACGACTCCGGTGCGTGCATCGAGCGCCACCATGACCCCATCCTCGGTCGCTACGAAGATCAGGTCTTCCCAGACGGCCAGGTTTCGAAGCTGGCCTCGGGTCCCTGCGCCTTCAGCAAACGTATGGCGCCACTCCCAGAGGAGGGTGCCATCGATTCCATCGATCGCCTGGATCACGTTCCCTGCGTTCGGCACGTAGAGGATGCCGTCCCGGACCAACGGATCGGGCTGGCTAGTTCCGTCCTCCATGCCCCAGACCCACGCCAGCTGAAGCCGATCCACGTTATCCCTGTCGATCTGGGTAAGAGGACTCCAGCCCCAGGCTTGCTGATTCTGCCGCCAGTGAAGCCAGTCGCCAGGCGGCGGATCGGCAAGGAGGGCGTCCGAGACAGGCGTGAACCGATCCGCCCGCCTGAAAGTCTCGGTCCTCCCCACTTCGGTGACGTCGATCTCCCCCACACTCTCGGGTGCGCGACTTACCCCGTCCGGTGACGGCACGTTGCCGGGGCGTCCGGGTACAGGAAAAACAGCCTCCACCCCTGGGGGCAGGTCCGCCGTAACGCCCGCACGCAGACCGGGGAACAACAGACCCGAGGAGGTGCGCTCAAGCGTCGAGGTTCCGGGCTCCATCCCGTTCTCGCGAAGGAGATAGGCCGCCAACGCCGAATACTCCTCCTCAGTGAGCGACGTTGCCGCCTGCGGCGGCATCGTCCCCAGGACCTCCCGCAGGTCGGCCATGCGCCGCCCTCCCCAGGTGAGGCGGAAGTTGGGACCCGCCAGCTGGGGGGCCTCAAAGGAACCTTGAAGGTTCGGAAGGTGGCATGCCGTACAGGACCGCTGATAGATTGCTTCACCGGCCTCCGCCTGCTCGGCAACGTAAGGGATCTGACCCGACAGCTCCAACGGGACGGTCGGAACAAGAACGACTAGAAGAGAGAAAACCAACGCATAGCGGAGGGCTACCATGAATGCCTTCGTTCAGTTGACGAGACGACTGACAGAAGGCTGTCGTCCGCCCGTCTCGGAACAGATTGTCGCTGATGACCCACCGCCGTAGGGGTAGTAGACCCCGCCGGTGCCATCATCGAGTCGATACACCAGTTACTCTTCCGTCGCGCCCAAGGAGCGCAGCAGGTCAGCGGTCGACGTTTGACCCTGGCTTCCCTCCCAAGCGGCGTACCGCTCTCGGTATCGGCTCAAGGCCGCGCCGCCGAGGGCTCGGCCACGGGCAGCCTGGTCGACGCCGACTGTTCCCCAGGGGGTTAAAGGCGGCGCGAGCGCGGCGGCCAGCGGAGTCTGTCCCTTCTTATTCCGCGCCTCCAACCTCGCGCCACGCTCGGCGAGGAGCCGAATGACGCTGTCGAATTTGTTGACCGCCGCCACGTGCAGGGCGCTGTCGCCGGCCTGATTCACGGCATTGACATCCACGCCCAGATCGAGCGCCACCTTGACCGTTTCCAGGATCTGGTCTTCCTCAAGTCTGAGTCGGCGAATCCCTGTCGGTTCCCCCTCGGCCGCAACCATAGCCGCCGTCCGGCCATCTTTCAGCGACAGCGACGTATCGGCGCCGCCGGCCGCCAGCAGACGCATGATCGCGACATCGGAGCGTCTGGCGGCCAGCGAAAACGGCGTCGCGCCGATCAGGAGCTTGTCGAAGGCGACCGCACTGTTGGCGCCCCGATCGCCCCTGAGCGGTGAGCCCCTCGTGAGCGGCACGTTCGGATTGGCGCCGTGGGTCAAGAGCGTCTTCACCAGTTCGCGATCGGCACGCAGCGCAGCCCAATGCAGCGCTGCCTGCCCGGCACCGGCGGCGTCGGGGTCTGCGCCGTTCTCCAACAGCACTGCGGCGACCGCGCTGTCACCCTGCTGGGCTGCGACGACCAACGCGGTGGTTCCGACCGCGGCAGTGTCGTCGACGGTCGCGCCAGCGGCCAATAAGAGTCTGGCCGACGCGGCGTCCCCATGTCGCGCGGCAAAATGCAGCGGTGTAAACCCGCCTTGCTCGACCCACGTGGCGCCGTCCGAGTCGCCAAGACCCCGTTGGCAGCACAACAAGACGTGCCGGCGTGATGACTTCGTCCGGGCGTGCAGATCCGCTTCGGCGTCAAGAAGGACCTGTACGGCGTCGGGGTGTCGCTGCGCAACGGCCCACATGAGCGCGGTTTGTCCCTGTGCGTCTTCCTTCGTGTTCGCGTCGGCGCCATGGGCCAGCAGCGACGTCACCGCCGCGACATTGCCTTGGCGCGAGGCGATCATCAGCGGTGTTCCGCCCGTGGCCGGCGCGAGATTCGGGTTGCCGCGCGCCTGTAACAGTTTCGCGATCATTGCTGGGCTGCCTGTCATCGCGGCGACCCAGAGTGGTGTGACGCCGAGATCGTTCGTCGCATTCACGGCCGCGCCGGCTTGGATCAGAAGACCCGCCGTGTCGAGGTCATCCCGGTAGGCAGCCCAATGGAGGGCGGAGGCGCCGTCGCCTTGCCGCGCATTCACGTCGGTGTCTTGCTCGAGGAGCTCGCGCACCGCAGTTGCATCACCGTCCTTGACGGCTTGAAACAGCCGGACATCGGCGGCGCTTGCTCCGAGTGTTGCGACCGCCACCAGCGGCATGATCGACCGTTGGCAGAGCCGTCTCGTCGAGATGGACATCTTCGTGCCCTCCTGCAATGCCTTACAAGACCTGCGACACAGCGTTTGCCACAGTCAATTCTCGAGGCTAGCGGAATTCTAGCACGGGGATGAGCGAATGAACCTCGTGAGAGCATCCTACGCAAATCGCCGGTAAGGATCAGAATTATTGGGATGGATCTTTCTTGGTCGCGGTGCTATTAATGGATAGCGGATAGCTGTCTAGAGATAGTATTTATGTTGCGTTCGTGCGCTATTTTTTGTCTGTTGCTGGCCACGTGGCTCGTTCTTCCGTCGCCGGTTTCAGCCAATCAGAGACTGTCCCCGCCACCGCAAGTCTCGCCGTCGGGGCCCCCTCCGCTACGTCCAGTCCTGAACCAATACTGCGTCGTCTGCCACAATGAGAGGCTGCAGACGGGCGGCCTCTCGCTGGAGACGACGGATGCGGTCCACGTGAGCGAAGGCGCGGAGGTGTGGGAGAAGGTCATCCGCAAGCTGCGGATGGGCGCGATGCCGCCGTTGGGCCGGCCCCGGCCCAACACGACAGTCGTGGAGAACGTAGTCGGGTGGCTGGAAACGGAGCTGGACAACGCCGCTGCACTCAATCCCAACCCCGGCCGGACGGACAGCGTTCACCGGCTTAATCGCGCCGAGTATCAGAACGCGATTCGCGATCTGCTGGCGCTCGACATCGATGCCACGTCGCTGCTGCCGGCTGACAGTGGCGACGAGCACGGTTTCGACAATATCGCCAACATGCTGTCGGTTTCACCAACCTTGCTGGACCGATATCTGTCAGCGGCTCGGAAGCTGAGTCGGCTCGCGGTTGGGCTTTCACCGCGCGCCCCCACCACCGAAGCCCACCGAGTCGTCCTCGAGCAGGACGGCTATCTGGGGGACGACCTGCCGTTCGGGTCGCGGGGCGGCCTCGCTGTCCGCCATCACTTCCCGGTTGACGGAGAGTATGTAATCAGGGTCCGGCTGTACCGCCAACTATTTGACTATGTCATCGGTCTCGGTTCGCCGCAGCAGATGGAGGTCCGGGTGGATGGCGAGCGGGTCCTTTCGTCAGTTGTCGGTGGCGAAGAGACCGGTGGGGCCCCGCCGGCCGGATTTATCGGAGACATTCTCGCGGATCCGGCGTGGGCGAAGTACGCCCAGAACGCTGACGCTGGCCTTGAAGTGCGGTTACCGGTGAAGGCCGGTTCGCGACTCGTGGGAGTTTCGTTTCTAGGGCGGCCGACCGAGCTCGAGGATGGGGTTCAGCGCCCGTCGAAATACCCGGAGCGTGATGAGTCGCTGGAGAGTGATCTGTGGGTCCACACCGTCGTCATCAGTGGCCCGTACGAAGTATCGGGCCCAGGCGACACGCCGAGCCGACGCGAGATTTTTGTCTGCCAGCCGACGCTGCCACAGGAGGAGGAACCCTGCGCGACGCGGATTCTCACGGCGCTCGCCAGTCGGGCGTATCGCCGACCTGCGACCGAGCAGGAGGTGCATACGCTCGTACGGTTCTACCGAGACGGCCGCCGCGAGGGCGCATTCGATAGTGGTATCCAATTCGCGTTAGAACGGCTCCTTGCCGACCCGAAGTTTCTGTTCCGGCTCGAACGGGAGCCGGCAGGCGTCGCCCCGGGAACCCCGTATCCGTTGAGCGATCTCGAGCTTGCATCTCGCCTGTCATTCTTCCTGTGGAGCAGTATTCCCGACGACGAGCTGCTTGGGGCCGCGGCCCGCGATGAGCTCAGCGATCCCGCCGTGCTCGAACGGCAGGTCCGGCGGATGTTGGCCGACAGTCGCTCGAAGGCGCTCGTGGACAATTTCGTCGGCCAGTGGCTGCTGTTGCGCAATCTGCAGAGTGCGGCGCCGGATCAGGCCGTCTTTCCCGATTTTGACGAAAACCTGCGCGAGGCGTTCCAGCGGGAAACGAGGTTGTTCATCGAAAGCACGCTCCTCTGGGAAGACCGGAGCGTGGTCGACCTCCTGAGTGCGAACTTCACGTTCCTGAACGAACGACTCGCACGGCATTACGGGATCCCGAACGTGTACGGCAGCCACTTCCGGCGCGTCACGTTCGGCGACGACGACCCACGCGGCGGGTTGCTCGGCCAAGGAAGTTTTCTGACCGTGACGTCGTATCCCAACAGAACGTCTCCGGTGCTGAGGGGCCGCTGGGTCCTCGAGAGCCTCCTAGGCACGCCGCCGCCGGCGCCGCCGGCGGACGTACCGGGTCTACCGGACCGCGGTGAAGGCGGCAGGTCCGCGACAGTGCGCGAGCGGCTGGAACAGCACCGCAAGAACCCCCCGTGCGCCACCTGTCACGCGCCGATGGATCCGTTGGGGTTTGCCCTGGAGACCTTCGACGCCGTGGGCGGCTGGCGCGATACCGAGGGCGGAGCACCCGTGGATGACTCGGCCGTGTTGCCCGACGGCACGCAGTTTCATGGCCCCGCTGGACTCCGCAAGTTCCTAGTGAGCCAGCGCCGTCAGTTTGTCACGGCGATGACCGAAAAACTTCTGGCGTATGCGCTCGGCCGCCGGCTCGAGTACTACGATCGCCCGACGGTGCGCAACATCGTGCGGGAAGCTGCGTCGAGCGAGTATCGCCTGTCGGCGATTCTTCTGGGCATTGCCAAGAGCCCAGCGTTTCAGATGAGACTCGCGATGGTGGATCCCCCGCCGCCGCGAGCGGCGAACGCATCTAACCGCTGAGAATGGCCCACGTTGTGCGGGGCCTGGTTTCAGCTGACGCGGAGACCGCAACCATGATGATCACAAAGATGTCGTTGCCACGGCGTACCTTCTTACGCGGCATGGGTGCCACGGTAGCGCTGCCGTTGCTGGATGCGATGGTGCCGGCACTCACCGCGTTTGCGAAGACACCCGCGGCACCCATCCGTCGCTTTGGCGTGGTCTACGTGCCCAACGGGATGATAATGCCCAGTTGGACGCCGCGCCACGACGGTGCGCTCGAGCTCTCGCCGATCCTCCAACCGCTCGCGCCCTTCCAGGATCGCATGCTCGTATTTTCAGGGCTGGATGGCCTGCAGGGCCGCGGCGGCACCCACACGACCGCCGCGACGAGGTTTCTGACCGGCCTGATCGGGAAAATGACCGACCGGGGGATCGAGGCAGGCCCGTCGATCGATCAGATCGCGGCACAGCAGTTCCGACAGCATACGCAGTTGGCCTCCCTCGAGCTGTCGGCCGATCGCCTAGACCTTGTGGGCACGTGTGACAACACCACGTGCGCCTGGATCAACTCGCTCTCGTGGGCCAGTGCGACGACGCAGGTGCCGGGCGAGGACAACCCACGAGTGGTGTTCGAGCGGCTGTTTGGCGATAGCGGGACGACCGACCCGGCCGAGCGCCTTGCGGGCTTACGGCGGAGGCGCAGCATTCTTGATTCGGTGACTGAGGCCGTCTCGGACCTGGAACGGGAACTCGGCTCCACCGACCGCTCGCGACTCGACGAGTATCTGACGGCTGTCCGCGATGTGGAGCGGCGCATCCAAAAAGCGGAGGAACAGAGCGGAACCGAGCTGCCGGTGGTGTCGCAGCCCGCAGGGATCCCATCGAGTTACGGGGAGTACTGCGCGTTGATGTTCGACCTACAGGTGCTGGCCTTCCAGAGTGATCTGACACGAGTCGCGACGTTCATGATGGGCCGCGAGTACAGCGGGCGGACCTACCCGCAAATCGGCGTCACCGAGGCCCACCATCCGCTATCGCACCATCAGAGCGATCCCGCGAAGATAGCGCAGTTGGCGAAGGTGAATACCTATCACGCCTCGCTGTTCGCGTCATACCTGAAGAAGCTCCGGTCGACCGCCGATGGCGACGGATCTCTGTTGGACCATACGCTGCTCCTGTACGGAGCGGGCATGGCCGACAGCAACAGCCATGACTCGAACAATCTCCCGATCGTCCTGCTCGGATCACGCGACCAGTTCAAGGGCGGGCGCCACCTCCGATACGAGCATGAGCCGGCGGCGACGCTCCTGGTCACCGTGCTGGACAAGCTCGGAGTGCCCGTCGAGCAGATTGCCAACAGTCGTGGCAAACTCAACCTCGATAGGCCCTTGAATACCCTTTCTGGCGTCTGAATCACCTGCTGCGACTAAGGGTATCAGGCAGATCGGTACGATTTTGCACGCTAAGGCCGTGCGCGTGATCGCCGGACGAGTCTGCGGTTGAGTACATACTCGCCGTACAGGACGAGGTTGTCCCACTCGATTGGGCTGACGTGCCCCAAGAGAGAGAGAGTTCGACACCGTGGCCCTCTGGGTCGGCCCTGCGAATGACCCGAGACATGTCCTTCGCCTGCCATTAGATGATGCACGCCACGATCAGGGTGAGGCAGCTACAGCTATTCATCTGTTCCCACAGCTCGCGGGCGTCGATGTGCCCGCGGTTCCCGTAAAACACGTCGCGCGCGAGCGCGTGCATCTGCTCGACCTTCAAGCGACCGCGTCGGATGCGCGTCCGGAGGGCAGGCTCGGACATGTACTGGAGGATGAACTCGGTCTTGAGGATTCGGCCCAGGTCGCGATTCGCGCGGTAAAAGGCGTTCTTCGCACTAAATCCCGCGAGCCGCCGCAGCGCCACCGAGGCGGTGGTGTGTCCGGACTCCAGCGAAGCGTAGAAATGACCGAGGCGATCCCACTGGTCGGCGATCCCACGCGTGTCAATCTTCCGATCCGCTCGGCCGACGAGGCTCCCGAGGGCGCCATCGTGACACGTGTCGACCCGGTAGAGTCGCTGCTTCTTGATGCCCCGAATCCTCGGGCTGAAACGCCGGCCGAGCATCGCGAACGCGGCAAAGTTGATGTCGGTGTAGCCGTTGCCTTGGTGCACAACTCCATCGAGGGCGGAGAGTCTCCCGTGACTCCGCCTGCCGGTCATCCGGTCATCTCGCCATCGGGTGTCCCGAGCGCCGTCATGGTACGGAGGATCTTGCACCCCAAGCTCACCTCGACTCTCTGGGACGCCAGTCCCCGCGCTCGCATCGCTGAGCCCAGGATGGCCTTGTAGCGGTGGAACGTCGTCTCCACCTTGCTTCGCCTGCTGTAGCCCGATGCGACGTGCCACGTCCGTTTCCCCACACGTGATCGTGCTCGGATGTTGCGATTCCGCTGTCGCGTGCCCGCGGAGTCGAGCGCGAGCTGCGCGCCCTGTCGTGGCGGTATCAGTACCTTCGGCGATCGATCAGCACGGTGATGCTCCAGCCCGTCGTAGACGTCGCCGGTGTCGTACGCGGCGTCGGCCTTGGCCGAGGCGATGGGACGCTCGATCTGGCCCACGAGTGACGCCACTCGGGACGCGTCTCGAGCCCGCTTGCTCGT
>CAUZAY010000152.1:0-10077 GCA_963577695.1 Vicinamibacteria bacterium
TGATGGCGTCGCGGGTCTGGGCCGCCTCTTCGAAGCGCAGGTCCGCTGAGGCCGCGAGCATCTGCGCCTTCAGCTCGACGACGAGCTCGTCATTGCGCCCCTCAAGAAACATGCGGGCATGCTCGACAGCCTCGCCATATTGCTCCTGTGTGCACAAGGTCTCGACACACGGGGCCACGCACCGATTGATGTCGTACTCAAGACACGCGCGATCGCGCCGTCCGGTGATCACCTCGTTGCAGGAGCGGATGCCGAACAGCTTGTGAGTCAGCGACATCGTCTTGCGGGCCAGCGTGGCCGGCAGAAAAGGCCCGGCATAGTAGTCGCCGTCGCGCGCGACCCGGCGCGCCACCAGCACCCGGGGAAACGCCTCGCTCGTGGTCACCTGCAGATACGGGTAGTTCTTGTCGTCGCGCAGCAGGATGTTGAACCGGGGCATCCGCTGCTTGATCAGGTGGCTCTCGAGCGCCAGCGCCTCCACCAGTGAATCGGTGACGATGACCTCCAGCCGGGTCACCTCGTCGAGCAGCGCGTTGGTCTTGGGGCTCGAACCGTAGGCGCTCAGATAACTGCGCACCCGGTCGCGCAGGACCCGGGCCCGACCGATGTAGATCGTGTCGCCGGCGCCGTTGCCATACAGATAGACCCCGGGCTGCTCCGGCAGACGGCTGATCTGAGCCTTGAGATCGTGAATGGCCATGGGCTACACTGCGTGGCTCGTGCCGGTGGCGGGGCGGGTCCTGGAAAGGACCCAGCCGGCTCGTGCATCCCCGACGGCATTATACCCGCCGGTAACCAGCCTGGTTCTCCGAATTCGCATGACGTTCACTGGCGCCGTCGGCGCCGCCTGCATGTTCCCGCTCCGCGCCATTATCGGCGTGTGCGTGGCGCTGAGAATCCACCCGAACATGCTCACGCTGATCGGCGTGATCATCAACTTTGGCGCCGCCTGGCAATTCGCCAGGGGCCGGTTCATGGCGGCCGGGTTCATCATGCTGGCCGGCAACATCTTCGATTTCATCGATGGCAAGGTCGCCGAGGCGACCGACACCAAGTCCGATTTCGGGGGGTTCTGGGACTCGGTCATGGACCGGTTTTCCGACCTGTCGTTGTTCGTCGGCGTCATCTACCTATATGCCGAGCTCGACAACACCTTCTACGTGATGGTCGCCGTGCTCGCGATGATCTTCTCGGTGATGACGAGCTACGTCCGGGCCCGCGCCGAATCGATGATCGAGAAGTGCAAGGTCGGGTTCATGGAACGACCCGAGCGCATCGTGCTGGTAATGATCGGCGCCTTCACCAACCGGATGAGCGGCATCCTCTGGGTCATCCTGGTGCTCTCGGTGGTGACCGTCGTCGACCGCATCTACTTCACCTGGCGCGCGCTCAAACACCAGGAAGCTAGCCCGGCCTGGTTGGGCACCTCGATTCTCACGTTGCCGTTGCGCGCCGTCTGGCACGCCCTGTACTGGACCTTCGACCGCGCGACCTGGCAATACGACCTGATGGTCATCGCCATCCTGTCCTTCGTCTGGCTCGTTCCGCCCGGATTCATCGGCGACCCCCGCGCCAGCGGTCCGGGGTTCATCGGCATCGTGATGAGCTGGTTTTAGCCCTCAGTCCTTAGACGGGGCTTCGCCCCGAACCCCACGCGGCCGCGTGGCGCGCATTGTCGCGCGCCCGGGGTGCGTTTTTACACACCCTGCTCGACGGTCTGCGGCACGAGGGGCGCAACCCGGCCCCGGAAACTCTGTTCCTGCGGCGTTCGCCCAACTGGGTCTGATGTCTTAGATGTCAATATATAGACATCATGATGTCTCCAGATTAAGATCGCACTATGAGGACCACGTTGACGCTCGAAGAGGATGTTGCGGTCAAGTTGAAATCCGAGATGCGACGCAGCGGCACCACGCTGAAAGCGACCGTGAACCGGCTGCTACGTCTAGCCTTGCAGACGCCGACCACCCAACCACGCCGGCGGTTTCGGATCCACGCGCGAGACCTCGGCGAGTTGCGCCCGGGTATCTCTATCGAGAGCGTCAGCGATGCGCTGGAACAACTCGAGGAGCCGACCTACCGATGATTCTGGTTGACGCCAACGTCCTGATCTATTCGTATCATCCGCGCGGCGAGCACCACGCGGCATGCCATCGCTGGCTGGAGACCGCCTTCTCGGGACCGAGACCGGTCGGTCTTCCCTGGCTGTCCATCTGGGCGTTTCTGCGCATCATCACGAACCCGAGGGCGTTCAAACAGCCACTATCGATGCGCGAAGCCTGCAGCGCCGTCGACACTTGGCTCGAGGTGCCGATCGTGCGCCTGCTCGACCCTGGCGAGGGACATTGGGATCTTCTCAAGCAAACGCTCGTGGATGCCCAGGTCAGCGGCCCGCTCGTCACCGACGCCGCTCTCGCCGCCCTAGCGCAGGAACACGGCGCCGCCGTGTGTACACTCGACCGTGACTTTCTCAAGTTCCCCAATCTCACCGTGATCGACCCGCGTGACGGGTAACCCGCTGGCAGCTCGAAACTTGGGCCAGGGCCAACGACTTTCGATAACCTCCGCCTACCCCGGGCTCAGGGACCCCAGGTCGCGCCCCGCGTGGGCTGAGGGGCCGGAGGCTCGTGGCGTTCGAGCATTTGACGGCGCACGACACCGCCGTAGACGTTGCCAAAGGTGTCGACACCGATCCCCTCGGCGCCGCTGTGGGCCATGTCCTGCGACTCGATGTCTTCTAGGAAGTAGTGCACCTGACCGGTGCTCGCGCTCCCGATGCGAATACCCTTCTTCCAGCCAGGATTGTCGGGTCCCCATGACTCCGAATCCGCGACATAGATCGTGTCGGTGTGGTCGATATAAACGCCGCTGGGTCGTCCGAACTGCTGCCACTGGTCGATGTAGCCGCCGTTCTGGTCCCAGATCATCAGGCGGTTGTTGTCGCGATCGGCGATGAACAATCGCCCCTCGGTATCGATGGCGATGGCGTGTGGGGCGCTGAGCTGCAGGTGCCCCTGCCCGGTCATCCCGTAGCGGGCGACGAGCGTCCCGTCGCTTGAATATTTCGACAACCGCGAGTCTGGCCCGTTCTTGATGTGGCCTTCAGTGACAAAAATGGTCCCATCCTTGGCTACAGCCACATCAGTTGGCTCCCGGAGCTGGCCAGGGCCATCACCCGCGACCCCAGATTCCCCGATCGTCATCACCAGCTCGCCAGTCGGACTGAACTTGCGCACGACGTGTCCCCCGGGCGCGTCACCGCGACCGACGTCGGCGGTCCAGACGAACCCCTCGTGGTCGACATGCAGCCCATGCGGAAACGCCGTCAGGCCTTCGCCCCAGGCGGCGAGTCGCCGACCGGTCTCGGGGTCGAGCTTGACGATGGGGGGTTCCGGACGACCGACGCAGGAGTTTGATTGGCACCGGTGCAACACATACAGGTTGCCGTCCGGCCCGCCTTCGGCCCCGATGACCGCGGCCCACTCCCCGTCGTTACCGGGGGGCGGCTCGCCGAACGGCTCGATACGCGTGTAGGGGTTGGGCCGATCGTTGCTGTCGGCGATGGGACCATACGCGGCCACCAGTCGCTGGAGCAGCATGATGACGGTGCTGTCGAAGGCCTCGTTGGTGATTGGACGGTCGATGTTCGGGTTTTGCCTGACCGGCGTGGGCTCTTGGCGGGGCTGCGCCGACACCGTGGCGGCGACCAACGACAGCAGGACGCCCACAACGAGGGTTCGTCCGGTGGTCACAACGGCAGTTCGTCTCATCGTGATGTTCCCCTGTCTCAAGAACCTGAATATGCCGCCCTCGACGGCCATTCTAGACCGAGCACGCTTTCACGCGAGGCGCGCGACGACGTGCGACCGACAGCGGCTACAAAAAGTCGGTCTCATCGTTTCTTTCTGCTTGACACATTCTTGAAGCCTGTTCGCGTCTTCTGCCTGCCTTTTCCTGAATCGGCACCATGGCGTCGTGACGGGCGCCATCTGCTCTCTTTCCGTGCGCCGAGACTTCAGGTGAACACCGTGCTTCACCCCGCGGCTGCAGCCCCCGCGTGCCGAGACGTTCCCGCGGGAACGTCCGGAGGCGCTGACGCGCGGCCTCACTCGCTCATTGGTACAAACGTCGAGCCTTGACATGCGATAACGATGAAAACATACTAATAACATGCACTCCACCATGGTCCAGATCCGCAACGTTCCACCAGCCGTGCATCGGCGCTTGAAGGCGCGGGCGGCTCTCGAGGGCTTGTCGATGTCCGACTACGTCTTGCGTGAGGTACGGAAAGCGCTCGAGCGACCGTCGCGGGAAGAGATGCTGGAACGGCTGGCGAGCCGACCATCACGGCGGCTGACGGAGAGCGCGGCCAGCGTGATCCGCTCTGAGCGCGATTCTCGATGATCGTGCTGGACGCCTCGGCCGTCGTCGAACTGCTGACGGGGACTGCCTTGGGGCGCCAGATTGCGGTCCGCATAGCGGACCCGGCGCTCGGGCTTCATGTGCCGCACCTGCTCGACGTGGAGGTCACACAAGCACTCAGACGCTATGCGCACACCGGCGAGTTGAATGGATTGAGCGCCAAGGCAGCGTTGGACGACCTCCGCGACCTCGACCTGACGCGTCACGCCCACGAGCCGCTGCTGAGCCGCGTGTGGACGATCCGGCGCAACCTGACGGCCTACGATGCGGTCTACATCGCATTGGCCGAGGCACTGGACGCGCCCCTAGTGACTTGTGACGCCGGACTGGCCCGTGCGCCGGCTGTCGCCTCGCGTGTGGAGTTGTTCTCCTGACGAACGCTCTCACTAGGGCCTGATGGTCCGAGTTACAGGCTGCTCGAGAGCTGCTAGACCACTTCCCGCTCGTCGCCCCCTAGGTCGAACCCCTTGCCGGTGAAATGGATGTCATGCGCGCCGATCTTGTCGCGCAGCAACCGGCGCACTTCACCGTAACGTTCCTGCGGCACGTCGAGGTGCCGCACGAGTTTTCTGGTGCGGTGGATGAGCACCAGGGTCAATTCCTGGTCCTCGCGCCAGGAGAGCCCGCCGATCTGGGCATAGGGCACGAATCCACGTTGTGACCAGATGCCGTGTTCATAGAACCCGTGCCCGATCCGCAGACTGAGTGGGAACGCGTAGGCGTAGTAGATGAACATCATGCCTTCCCCGAACGCGTCGAAGATGGGGCGCTGCTGCATCGCGAGTTTGAAGAAGACCAGCGTCCCAAAGACGAGGCCCAACGCGAGTGAAATGCCGTACGAGCGGGGACGTCGCCCCGGCCAGGTCAACTCGGCCGTGGCACGCAGATGCAGGAACCGGATGAACTGCCAGAGCAGACGCAGATTGACGATGAGGAATCCGACGCCCAGCAGCAACAGGGCGGTCGGGAGGCCGCCGGCAAGAATGCGTGAGAGGTCGTCAGCAGCCACGACTCAGGGAACCAGCTTCGCGCGGGTGCCGTGGTCAGGCCCGCGACTGATAGTCGCCCGTCTCGGTGTTGACGCGCACGGTGTCGCCGTTGCTGATGAACGGCGGCACTTGCACCACCAGCCCGGTCTCGAGGGTGGCCGGCTTGAGTTGGGCGTTGGCGGTAGCCCCTTTGATGGCCGGCGCCGTCTCCTGCACCTTGAGATCGACCGTCAACGGCAGGTCCAGTCCGACCGGTGCCCCCTCGAACAACGACACTTTGATCGTCGCCTCGGGCAGCAGGTAGTTCACCGAGTCGCCCAGGCTATCGACGCTCATTTCGATCTGTTCGTAGGTCTCCAGATCCATGAAGTGAAACGTCTCGCCGTCGCGATAACTGAACTGCATCTCCCGGTCATCCAGCACCGCCCGCTCGATCAGGTCGGCCGAGCGGAACTTGTGGTCGAGCTGGGTGCCGGCCCTGACGTTTCGCATCCGTGTCTGCACGAACGCCCGGCCCTTGCCCGGCGTCACGTGGATCATCTCCAGCACGCGATACAACTCGCCGTTCATCTTGACCAGGTTGCCCTTGCGGAGGCGTGTTGCTTGAATCGAATCCATAGAAAAAAAGCGGCGCGATTCGCTGGGACGTCGGTCAGCGCACGATAGGGCGCAAAAAAGAGCGTGATCGTACCATAGGTCAGCCCAGTATCAGTGGTAGCCGGTCGCCTACACGCGCTCTTCGGCGTAGGTATGGGACCGACCGTGCTCCAGCACAGGCCGCAGGTAATGGCCGGTGTGCGAGTCCTCCGACATCGCAATCTGCTCCGGGGTCCCTTCGGCCACGATCCGGCCCCCGTCGGCCCCGCCCTCCGGGCCCAGGTCGATGATCCAGTCGGCCGTCTTGATCACGTCGAGATTGTGTTCGATGACGAGCAGGCTGTTCCCCGCCTGCAGCAGCTTTCGAAACGCAGCCAGCAGCTTGGCGATATCGTCGAAGTGCAAACCGGTGGTCGGCTCGTCCAGGATATACAGCGTGCGATCGGTCTTGCGCGTCGACAGATGCGACGCAATCTTGATCCGCTGGGCTTCCCCACCGGACAAGGTCGTGGCTGGCTGCCCGAGACGCAGATACCCGAGCCCGATTTCATCCAGCACCTGGAGCCGGCGCACCACCTTGGGCGAGCCACTGAAGAACGAGAGGGCTTCGCGCACGGTCATGTGCAGCACGCCGTCGATGCTGGCGCCGCGATACGCCACATCCAGCACCTGCGGCTTGAAGCGCCGTCCGTCGCACTGATCGCACGGCACGTACACGTCGGCCAGAAACTGCATCTCGACCTTCACCACGCCCTCACCGTCGCAGCCGTCGCAGCGCCCACCCGGCACGTTGAACGAGAAATGGCTGGCCGTCAGGGCGTTGGCGCGCGCGTCTTTCGTGTTCGAGAACAGCTCCCGAATGGGGTCGAACGCCTTGAGATAGGTGACCGGATTGGATCGCGGCGTGCGCCCGATGGGCGTCTGATCTACCAGGGTGACGTTCGAGACCAACTCCGATCCTTCGAACCGGTCGTGGGCGCCAACCGGTTTGTCCCATTCGCCCTTGGCCCGCTTGATCGCAGCGTAGATCACATCGTGCACCAGCGTCGACTTCCCCGACCCGCTGACCCCGGTGACGCAGGTCAACGTGTTCAGAGGAATCTGGACATCGATCTGTTGCAAGTTGTGCTGGCGGGCGCCGGCGACGCTGAGGGTCAGCGGCGCATGTTTGCGCCGGGTGGCCGGAATCGGAATTTGCAGATCGCTGCGCATGTACTTGGCGGTCAGCGACTGCGGTTCGCGCATCAGGCTCTCGAACGAGCCGACGTGAATGATGCGCCCGCCGCGCTCCCCCGCCCCCAACCCCAGGTCGACCACGACGTCGGCCATGCGAATGGTGTCGGCGTCGTGTTCCACCACCAGCACCGTGTTGCCTTGGTCCCGTAACTGCTTCAGAATCGCGATCAACCGCTCGTTGTCGCGCGAGTGCAGCCCGATGGATGGCTCGTCCAGGACGTAGAGCGTGCCGACCAGCGCCGACCCGAGCGCCGTGGCCAGATTGATCCGCTGTGCCTCGCCGCCCGACAGGGTCGACGAGAGCCGGTCCAGAGTCAGGTAGTACAGACCGACGTTCCGCAGGAACGACAGTCGTCGCGTAATCTCCGACACGACCCTTTGGGCCACCGTCTGCTGCGCCTCGGTCAGCTCGAGCCGGTCGAAGAAGTCGGTCGCCTCGCCAACCGTGAGCGTGCACACCTTGTCCACCGTGCGGTCGCCCACAAACACGTCGCGGGCTTCGCGCCGGAGCCGAGTGCCCTCACACTCCGGACAACTCATATACCCTCGATACCGGCTCAGAAAGACGCGGACATGGACCTTGTACTTCTTGCGCTCCAACCCTCTGAAGAAGCCCTGGATTCCTTTGTAGTCGGAGCCGTTGCCCTCGACGAGGAACGCGCGCTCTGTGTCCGTGAGATCGCGCCACGGCGTCGTCATCCGAACATCGGCCCCTCGCGCCGCACGTTTGAGGTCAACCAGATTCGACCGGTAGTGCGGCTTGGTCCACGGCTCGATGGCGTTCTGCTGGATGGACTTCCCTTGATCCGGCACCACTAGATTCAGATCCAGCTCGATGACATTGCCGAACCCGTGGCAGGTCGGACAGGCTCCGAACGGGCTGTTGAACGAAAACAGCCGGGGCTGCGGCACCTCATAGGCGATGCCACACGGGCGACACTCGAACCGTTCGCTGAACCGGTGCACCACCGGCGCGTCCTTCGCCGATCCATCGCCGACCTCGATCGCGAACGCCGTCCCGCCACCCTCGGCGTACGCCGTCTCCACCGAATCGGTCATCCGCCCCAGCAGGTCCGGGCCGACCTTCAAGCGGTCGACGACCACCTGGAGCATCGTGGCATCGGCCAGGGCGCTCGGCTCGATCTCGTCGAACGCGACGGCCCGCCCGTCCACGACGAGGCGACCGAATCCCCGTTTGCGGAGCGAGCGCATCGCCGCCTCCGCCGGGGTGAGGCCGTCGTCGGCGTCCGGAACCAGGAGGTCGTCATCCTTGTCGTCCGTCAGCGTGGCGGCCGCGTCGCTCTCGCGCCCCCCGGCGTCCCCACTCTGGTCGACCACCGGAAAGTCAAAGCCCAGAAGCAAGCGGGTCCCCGCCGGCAACGCCAGCAATTGCTTCGCCGCCACCTCGGCCGACTCGCGGATGACCTCTGTGCCGCACTCACGGCACACCGTCCGGCCGACCCTGGCGAACAACAGACGCAAATAATCGTGGATCTCGGTGGTCGTCCCCACCGTCGACCGAGGGTTCCGCACGCTGTTCTTCTGCCGAATCGCGATGGCGGGGCACACGCCATCGATCTGGTCGACGTCCGGCTTCTCCATCCGCTCGAGAAACTGCCGCGCGTAGGCCGACAACGACTCCACGTAGCGGCGCTGGCCTTCGGCGTAGATCGTGTCGAACGCCAACGACGACTTGCCCGAGCCGCTGACGCCCGTCACCACGATCAGCTTGCCCTTCGGCAACGTCAGGTCGACGTTCTTCAAATTGTGGGTGCGGGCACCCTTGATGACGAGGTAGCCATTCCGGCCGGCTGGATCGTCTGCCATGAGATCCTCTGTGGCGAATGTCTGCGCCACGGCAACTTCCCAGTGTACAGCGGCGGCCAGGAACCGTCCAACCGGTAGACTGGCCATCGACGACCGACATCAGGAGAGGCCCCATGGAACTGCACGTCAAGGTGCTGGCGGTGCTCTGCATCGTGTATGGCGCCTTTGGATTGGTGATGTCGTTGCTGATGCTCGTGGTCTTCTGCGGCGTGACCGGTCTGATCGGTATAGCTGCGGTCGAAGAGCCGGAGGCGCTCTTGGCGGTGCCAATCATCGGTGCCATCGGCACCTTCATCATCGGGTTCATGCTGGCACTGTCCGTGCCGCGCATCGTGGCCGGCTTCGGGCTCCTGGGCCGCCGACCCTGGTCTCGTATCCTGGCCATCGTCCTGTCGGTGCTGGGCCTCGTCAATGTGCCGTTTGGCACCGCGCTCGGCGCCTACGGACTATGGGGCTCTTGTCGGAGGCCACGCGGCCGCTGGGAGAACCACCGGCCGACCCCCGACACGTTGCGCGGTGTCCCGCTCGTGCTACGATCCTTCGGTTGGAGCCTCGCCGCGACCGACGGCAAGGTCCCAGGCTTCCCGGTCGACGCAGACCGTGGGTGCCCATCCCTCCCGGGCCGGCGTAGCTCAGTTGGTAGAGCAGCTGATTCGTAATCAGCAGGTCAGCAGTTCGAGTCTGCTCGCCGGCTCCAATTTAGCCTTTATAAAACGGGCGGGTTCTGATCCGGCGCTGATGGTGGCGTTGTCTGATCCGGCGGTTTGTACGAACTATGTGCGAATTTTTCCGGCGTAGCTACTTCCAACCTCCTCAGAGCGTCTGCTAATCGATACGATGACGACTGCAAATAGCGGGAGGTGGAGGCGATATTGGCGTGACCGAGGAAGTCCCGCACGTCATGAAGTCGCGACCCTGACTCCAAAAGCCGACAGCCGAACTCGTGTCGCAGATCGGTGATTCCCGCTCGGCGGCATGTCGCCTTCCACGCAGTCTTGACGGACTT
>CAUZAY010000153.1:0-9987 GCA_963577695.1 Vicinamibacteria bacterium
GTGAGATCGCGGTTTCGAAGAGCCTGAGCGGTGTGGACATGAAGGCCGGCGCCAGCGACCGAAAGTTCATGCCCCCCGAGAGCAGATACCGGATGTAGTTGTGGAGCGGCCGTTGTTCGACGACTTCGAGCGTCGGGTGCCGTTGATGGAACCGGTCCAGATCTCGGCTGAACACAATGTAGGACAGCGCCTGGTTGGCACCCTCCATCACCCCGCTGTCCGAGGTCCAGGGCCCCTGGGTCTTGTCAAACGTCTCGCTGTCGAACAGTCGCCTGAAAAAGCGTGTAGCAACCCACCCGTGGAACGGTTCGATCAGGACACAGCCGCCCCCAGGCACCAGTACTCGCGTGAGTTCGTCGAAGAAGCGCGAGGGGTCCGGGAAGTGGTGGAAGCAGTTGATTCCGTACATCGACCCGACTGATGTATCTGCGAACGGCATCTGTTGCGCGTCGAGCACGAGGTCCAGCCCGGCCGCGGGTTTGATGTCGCTGGCGGTGATTTCAGGAAAGACGGCCTTGAAGAAGCTGACGCCGGCTCCGATCTCGACCCGGGGGACGCAGCTGAGAAGTGGCGGTCATCCAGCGTCCGACATAGTTCGTAGAATTCCTGAAACACGTCGCGCGTGAGGCCGCTCTCGGCGAGGATCGGCTTGTGGATCCGGAGGCGTTCCTCGCTCTCCATGTCCACCGAGGCGAACTGCGGGGCCGCCAGCCAGTTCCGGAGTCGGACAAACAGGCTCATGTGGCGACTACTCCGCGATCCGGTAGAGCGCGGAGCTCGTCCGGATGATCAGACTCGCATCTACGATCGCCGGGGTCGCCATCGTGAACTCGTCGAGATGATTCGTGTGCAGCACCTCGAAGTCCGCTCCGGCCCGAACGACGAACGTCTCGCCCTCTTCGCTCATCGCGAAGATCCGGCCGTTGTAGGCCCAGGGTGAGGCGGTGAAGCCGGTGCCGACCGCGACCCGGCGGCGGCTGTAGATCTGCTCGCCGGTTCTGGCGTCGTGGGCGGTCATGAAGCCTCGGTCCATCAGCGTGTAGTAGTAGTCGCCGTAGACGAGCGGGGACGTGTTGTAAGTACCGCCCTGCGGCAGGTGCCAGGCGATGTAGTCGTTGCTGGTTTCACCCGATTCGAGCGAGATGTCGCCCGTCGCGCCGGGTCGGATGGCGTACACCGGTCGTTGGCGGTCTCCCGTGTATCCGGCTTCGAGATAGAGCAACCCGAAGCGCGAGAATGGCATCGGTACCGTGATCGAAGACAACCCGTCGAGCCGCCAGAGTAATGTGCCATCCAGATCGTAGGAGCGAACCTGGTCGGCGCCGGTCGTCACGATCTCGGTCCGGAGCTCGTGCTCCCAGACATACGGCGTCGCCCAGTTCGTGCCCTCGTCACGCGGGGTGCGCCACACCTCCGCGCCGGTCTCGGCACTGAGGGCCGTGATAAACGACTGGTCATCGTTGTCACTCACCAGATACAGGCGGTCGCCGTGCAGGACCGGCGAGGCGCCGGTGCCCCACCCGGATCGGGTGCGGACCGCGGGCCATTCAACGGACCAGAGCTGGCGGCCGTCGAGGTCGAGACAGAACACGCCGACATTGCCGAAGTAGACATACAGCCGCTCGCCGTCGGTCACCGGCGTTTCCGACGCGTAACTGTTCTTGAGATGTTTGCTTTCTGCCGGCGCCCCCCTGAAGAGCTTCGTCTGCCATCGGATGTCGCCGCTGTCTAGATCGACGGCGTAGGCCACCCAATGATGGGTGTCGACCGGGGTGGGCCGCTCGCCATCGCGATAGAGTCCGCCGATCGGCGCTTCGACGACACCGTCGCTCACCACAGCGGTGAGAAACACGGTCCGACCCCACACCACCGGCGAACTCCACCCGACGCCGGGAATCTCGGTACGCCACGCCACGTTTTCGGTGGAGCTCCAGGTGTCGGGTAGTGCAGGGTCATCGGGCATCGCGGTGATGCCGGCGCCGTCGGGCCCCCGAAACCGTGGCCATTCCTGGGCCGCGGCCGCGGCGTGGCAGGACAATGCACCGACGACGCTGAACATGCTGACCCTGAGGAGCCGTCTGATCATGGCGACCCGAATTGTCGCACAGGGAGCCGGCGCCGGCACCGGCGGCTAGGGCTCCGGCTCCCCAAGTGTCCCCCCCGGTATCGTCCACAGCGCGCCATCGGACGGTATCCGCGCAACGCCCACGCCATACTCAAAAACCAGCCTGCCCCCATGCTCCGCGGTGGCTGCCAGCATGCCGACCCCGCCCAGCGCGACAAGCACCGACAAGATGACCACCCATCGGGTGGTCGAGTGCCAGATGTAGGACATGGCCATCCTGAACGAGGCGAAGACGACGAAGAACCAGGTGGTGCGATCGGCCCAGGCGAAGTGGGCCGTTATCGCGGCGTTCTCTAAGGGCCCGACGCGCATGGCCTCTGCCGCCTCGAGCCCACTGAAATAGGCCACCATAGCCATGAGCGCCCCACCGCAATACAGCCACGTCGCGGTGTCGCGCACCGACGTCCGCGACGGACGATACGCGCCCACGCTATCGACGACCGCAGCCACGAACAGCAGCGAGATCGGGAAATGAACAAGCAAGGGGTGGAGGTTGGGGGCCCAGTCTGGGATCAGGGACATGACGGGTTACGACTCAGACGGGGCTGCGCCCGAACCCCACGCGGCATTCCTCAGCCGGGGGCTACGCGCCCGAACCCCCCGGCGCCCCTCCGCGGGGCCCCCCGGAGTGCCCCACTCCGCCCCGGCTCTTGCGTGTCAAGCGGCTGGTGCCTCGGACCGGCCCATATAATACTGCGGCCACGAAGCCTGGCGCGAAGTCGCGGCGAGGCATCAAGACACGATGGAAGGATGGCACGGCTGGGATGCGTATGCGCCGTTCTACGACTGGGAGAATGCGCGCACTGTCGGTCGCTGTGACTTCCCGTTCTGGCGGCGGCAGGTGGAGTCGTGCGGCGGCCCGGTCCTCGAACTGGGGTGCGGCACCGGCCGTGTGCTGTTGCCCATGGCCCGGACCGGGGAGCAAGTCGTCGGTCTCGACCGTTCCATCAACATGCTTGGCCACGCGCGGCGACGGCTCCGGCGCGCGAGAGGGACGGACTCGGCGCGGCTGGTGCGTGGTGACATCCGGTCGTTGCCGTTTACGTCGGACGGGCATTTCAGCCTGGTGATGGCGCCATACGGGGTCTTGCAGTCACTGCTGCGAAACCAGGACCTGCGACGCACGCTGGTTTCCGTGCAGGGCGTGCTACGGCCCGGCGGAACATTCACCATGGAACTGGTGCCGGATGTGCCCCAGTGGAGCGAGTACGAGCACAGAGTCAGTCATCTCGGGCGTCGCCGGGGCGGCTCGGCGCGGATCAGCCTGGTCGAGTCGGTGCGGCAAGACCGATCCCGGCAGTTGACGGTGTTCGAGCAGGAGTTTACCGAGCGCCGGGGTCGACGCCGGACCACCCAACGCTTCTCACTGGCGTTTCGCACTCTGTCGATGACCCAGATGACAGGCCGTCTGCGCCGCGCTGGATTCACAATCGAGCGGCTCGAGGGCGATTATGCGGGCGGGCCGTGGACCGCCGAGGCCGAGACCTGGCTTGTCGTCGCGCGCCGTGCTAGCTGACGGTTGCGTGATAAAATACGTTGTTTTTCTTCGTCTACCTACGGAGCTTTGCCATGTCCGGCCATTCCAAGTGGCACTCAATCAAGCACAAGAAGGGCGCGGCTGATGCTAAGCGCGGCAAGCTGTTCACCCGCATCATCAAGGAACTCACGGTCGCGGCGCGCGCGGGTGGTGGCGATCCTGATATGAATCCACGGCTTCGCACGGTGATCGCCGACGCCAAGGCGGCCAACATGCCGGCCGACAATATCAAGCGGGCGATACGCCGTGGCACCGACGCCGACACCGGGGTGAATTACGACGAGATCATCTACGAGGGGTATGGCCCGGGCGGCGTCGCGTTGTTTCTCGAGGTGCTGACCGACAACCGGAATCGCGCCGTGGGCGAGATTCGCCACGCGCTCACGAAACATGGTGGCAACCTTGGTTCGGCGAACAGCGTGGCCTGGATGTTCGACAAACGAGGATACGTGTTGGTCGACCGAACGGCGGCTGAGGAGGAGTCGTTGATGAGTGCCGCCATCGAAGCCGGTGCAGACGACTTCCTTGACGACAACGACAGCTGGGAGATCATCAGCTCCCCTGAGGCCTTCGACGCCGTGGCGGAAGCGGTGCGGGCGCTGGGGGTCGAGCCGACGGTGGCCCACGTCGCGATGCTGCCTCAAAATCAGGTGTCGCTCGAGGGCAAGCCGGCACAGCAGATGCTGAAATTGCTGTCCGCTCTCGACGATCTGGATGACATCCGGCACGTCTGGTCGAACGCCGACATCAGCGAACAGGAGATGGAGGCCTCACTGGCGTGAGGATCTTCGGGATCGACCCCGGTTCTCAGCGCACCGGGTACGGTTGTATCGACACGGACGGGAGCCGCTACCGTCTCGTGGCGTGCGGTGCAGTGACCGTGTCCACGCGTCTCCCCTTTTCCGACAGACTCGCCGGCATCTACGACGAGTTGGCATCGCTACTCGCGGCCCATCGGCCCGAGTGCGTCGCCATCGAGGACGTTTTTGTTGCACGAAACGCCAAGAGTTCACTGAAACTGGGGCATGCTCGCGGGGTGGCCATGCTGGCCGCGTCGAAAGCCGGACTGACCGTGGCAGAGTACGCACCGACCGAGGTCAAGCTGGCGCTGGTGGGATTCGGACGCGCCGAGAAGGCACAGGTGCAGCAGATGGTGGCGCTGCTCCTTGGGTTGGACACTCCACCGACGCCCCACGATGCATCCGATGCGCTGGCCATCGCCGTGTGTCATGCCAACACGGCAGCCGGGCCGGCCGCGACCCGGCTGACCGCCGACCAGACCCACGTTCAGAGCTGGAGGCAATATCGCCCGAAGGGGAGTGGGGCGTGACGGGCTCGCGATAGGCCACCAAGATGATCGCGCTTCTCTCAGGCCGGCTGCTGGACAAGGCGCCGAGTCGAATCGTCATCGACGTGCACGGTGTCGGCTACGACGTGCAGATTCCGCTGTCGACCTTCTACGGGCTGGGTGAAGCAGGGGCTGAGGTGTCCCTGCGTGTGCATACCCATGTGCGGGAGGACGCGCTTGCGCTCTTCGGTTTTGGCACGCGGCTGGAGCTCAAGCTCTTCGAGCAGTTGATCGGTATCTCCGGCATTGGCCCGCGGCTGGCCCTCTCCGTGTTGTCCGGCATCGAGTCGGTGGATCTTGTGCGCGCGGTGCGTGACGGAGACGTTGGACGCCTGACAGGAATACCGGGCGTTGGGAAAAAGACCGCCGAGCGAATCGGGCTGGAGCTAAAGGATCGTCTCCAGGCGGTCCTCGAGGTGGACATCGATGATCCCGCCGACAGCGTTGTCGGGTCCGACACGCGCGGCGATCTGCTCTCGGCGCTCCTCAACCTCGGCTACCATCGGCACCTCGCCGAGCGCGCCGTCGACGCGGCGTTGGCGGAGACCGACGGTACGTTCGAACAAATCTTGAGGCAGGCACTCAAGGAACTGGCCCGATGATCGAAGACGAGTCGTCCCCCCGCGTGGTGGCTTCGGAGCGGTTGGGCGACGAAGATCAGTTCGAGCCGGGGCTCCGGCCGCGGACGCTCGATACGTATATTGGACAGGAGCGGCTCCGCGAGAATCTTGGCGTCTCGATCACCGCCGCGCGGCAACGACACGAAGCGCTCGACCATGTGTTGTTGTACGGTCCACCCGGCCTCGGCAAGACGACTCTGGCCTACGTGGTGGCCAACGAGCTCGGGGTTGCCATTCGGACCACCGCCGGTCCTGTCCTCGAGAAACCGGGAGATCTGGCCGCGATCTTGACGAATCTCTCGGAGCGCGAGGTGCTGTTCATCGACGAGATTCACCGGACCAGCCCGGTCATCGAGGAGATTCTCTATCCGGCGATGGAGGACCACGAACTCGACATCGTGATCGGCCAGGGGCCGGGCGCGCGGTCTGTCAAGGTCCCGTTGCAGCCGTTCACGTTGATCGGGGCAACGACCCGAGCCGGTCTGCTCACGGCGCCGTTGCGCGCGCGGTTTGGTATCGTGCACCGCCTGGATTTCTACCGGACCGTCGACCTCCAGGAGATCGTCCGGCGGTCCGCCGGCATTTTCGCGGTGCCGATCGACGACGACGCGACCATGGAGATCGCGCGTCGGTCGCGTGGGACCCCGCGAGTGGCGAATCGACTGCTGCGTCGTGTGCGCGACTACGCGCAGGTGCGCGCCGACGGCACGATCACGCACGAGGTGGCGCTGAAGGCGCTCGAACTGCTGGAAGTTGACCTGAACGGTCTGGACGCAGCGGATCGACGATTGTTGCGCACCATCATCGACAAATTCGGGGGGGGACCGGTCGGGCTGAATAGTATCGCTGCCGCGATCAGCGAGGAGAAAGAGGCGATCGAAGACATTTACGAGCCGTTCTTGATCCAGGCCGGGTTTCTCGACCGCACCCAGCGCGGCCGAGTGGCCACCCCACGCGCCTACGACTACTTCGGATTACGGGTGCCGGATCGTGAGGGTCGGCTTTGGTAAGGAGTCTCTTTGTGGGCACGGGTCATGGGTCTTCACCCCGGTCTGCACCCTGGCGGCGGTTGGGCCCGCACGAGCCGGCCTGACGCACCGGATCGCTCGGTGGGAAAGGATGCGACGGACGAGATGAACGAAACGACACGCGCCGGAGACCCAGGTCGGACACTCCGAGCTGTGCAGATCTCTTCGCTGGGTACCTATGTGCCGCCGCGAGTGCTGACCAATAGCCAGCTCGAGCAGATAGTGGACACGTCTAATGAGTGGATTCTGAAGCGCACCGGTATCCGCGAGCGACACATCGCCGATGACGACGTTGCCACATCGGACCTGGCGGTCGAGGCCGCGCGCAGCGCACTGGCAGGGGCCGGGGTAACCGCGGCGGACATCGGCTTCCTCGTGGTGGGGACGACCACCCCGGACACGTTCTTTCCCAGTACCGCCTGCCTCGTACAGGACAGACTTGGCGCGACTCGGGCGTGGGGGTTCGACTTGGGGGCCGCGTGCTCAGGTTTCACCTACTCGGTGACGACCGCCATGCAGATGGTGGCGTCGGGGGCGCACGACCATGCGCTGGCGATCGGCGCCGACGTCATGTCGCGGATCATTGATTATCAGGACCGTACCACCTGTGTGATCTTCGGGGACGGGGCCGGCGCGGTCGTCGTCTCGCCCGCGGCGGATCCGGATCTGCGCATTCTCGATTTCGCCCATGAGGTGGACGGTAGCGGCGGGCCCGCGCTCCGGATGCCCGCCGGTGGAAGCCGGCTTCCCGCGTCTCATGACACGGTCGACCAGCGACTCCACTACGTGCATCAGGATGGCGCGGCGGTGTTCAAGTTCGCGGTACGAAAGACGAGCGAGATCTGTCATCGGATTCTGGATCGCAACGGTTTGCGGACCGCCGACGTCGACCTGTTTGTCTCTCACCAGGCGAACCGGCGGATCATCAAGGCCGCTGCGGGCCAGCTCAGCCTGCCGGACGAGAAAGTCGTGATCAACATCGACCGGTTCGGCAACACGACCGGCGCGACCATTCCATTGGCCCTCGCTGATGCTCTCGCCGACAAGCGACTCAAGAAGGGCGACCTGGTGCTGCTGGCGTCGGTCGGCGCCGGGTTCACCGTGGGTGCGATGTTGGTGCGCTGGGCGTACTAGCGGTGTTTCTTGGCCTCGGGCTTCAGGCTTCGGCTTCAGACTGATGCCACGCGACTGATGCCCGTGCTGTCACTCGGCGGACGTGTCGCCGCCGTCGCCCTCCATGCTTGTTTCAGATTTTGATTTCGACCTTCCGCCCGAGCTGATCGCGCAGAAGCCGACTGATGACCGCGAATCCGCCCGGCTCTTGCTGGTCGACCGCGAGAGTCATGGGTTTGGGGACCGATGGGTCACCGATCTGCCTGATTTGCTGGGGCCGCGCGATCTGCTCGTCATCAACGACACCCGCGTCTTTCCTGCCCGGCTGCTCGGCCATCGCGTACCCACCGGCGGCGCGGTCGAGTGCTTGCTGTTGACCCGGCTCGACGGCGAACGGTGGGATGTCCTGATGCATCCCGGGCAGAAGCTGCGGGTCGGTGCGCGCGTGCGGTTCGAGCGAGAGGGGCGTCGGCTTCATGGCGAGGTGCTGGAACATCGCGTGTTTGGCCGTCGAACGATTCGTCTCTGGGGCGACGGTGACCGCACCGTGGAAGAACTGGTGGATGAACTCGGTCATATTCCGTTGCCGCCATACATACGTCGGTCCGACCAGCCCGTGGACCGCGAGCGCTATCAGACGGTATACGCCTCCGTCCGCGGTTCGGTAGCCGCGCCGACCGCCGGTCTCCACCTCACCGATGCGATGTTGCAGCGGTGTGCGGAGAGGGGCATCGAAGTGGCCCGGCTGACGCTGCACGTCGGATACGGCACGTTCAAGCCGGTTCGCGTCGATCGTGTCGAGGACCACACGGTTGATGCGGAGTCATACCACGTGCCGCCGGAGACCGCTGACGCCGTCAATCGTGCGCTCGACACAGGCCGGCGCGTGGTGTCCGTCGGCACCACGACGACTCGTGCGCTCGAAACGGCCGCCCGGGTCGGCGGCGGCCGACTGCGGGCGGGCCGCGGTGTCAGCGACCTCTACCTCTATCCAGGGGTGCCGGTCCAGGTCGTCGGGGCGCTGTTCACCAACTTCCATCTGCCTCGCTCATCGCTGCTCATGCTGGTGAGCGCCCTCGGGGGGCGGGAACGGGTGCTGGATGCCTATGCCGCGGCGGTGCGGCGTGGCTATCGGTTTTACAGCTATGGCGACGCCATGCTGCTTCTGTGAGCCTGGTGGTAGGCCGCTCTTGCACCCGTTCCCTGGCCGCCCGTGATGACAGTCACGCTGCCTGCGACGGCCGCTGAATCGCGAAAGCATCTGTCCTGCGCGGTATTCCTCACCTCGGTCGAGGACTGCCGGTATTCTCGCGCGCGGACTTCCACCCCGGGCTGCAAGACTTGATACAATGACGGCGTGCCCACCGGCACGACGGACCGCGAGTGGCGGTTCGGCCGCGCCGACACAGTCCACGAGAAGCGTTGCCTGGTGATGTTGCGCCGACGTCGGTCCGTGCGCCCAGAGGAGTCGCTTCGTTAGCACGCCGGTGTAGCTCAGCTGGTTAGAGCACGCGGCTCATATCCGCGGCGTCCGGGGTTCAAGTCCCTGCACCGGCACCATTGTCCTCACCGCGGGAGTGGCCGGGGTTCGTACGCAGTCACCTGAACCCCGACCACGACCCGCCGGTGTCACGTCTCAAACCTTTCGTTGGCCGTGTCCATCCCCGGCGGGGCGGTCTCGAGCGACCACGTCAACGGACCCCACTGGCTCCTTCGCCACGTCCGGCCAGCCGCGCGCCGGAAACCGGCGAGACTGGCCAGGGCGCGCGACAATGCGAGCCCGTAGCCCCGTCTAAGAACATGACTGAACTGGTCGCGAGGGTATCGGCGTTCCTGAGCCACCAGGCGTTGATTCCGGACGGGGCGCGAGTGCTGGTTGCCGTGTCCGGTGGCGGCGATTCGGTCGCCTTGTGGTGTCTGCTCTCAGAGTTGAGCCAGCGGCGGGCGTTCGGCGTGGTCGGGATGGCGCATCTCAACCACCAACTGCGAGGGGCGGCCTCGGACGCAGACGCTCGTTTCTGTCAGGATCTGGCGAACCGCTTCGGGTTGCCATGTGTCATCGAAGCGACCGATATCGCGGCGCTGGCGCAGGCCGAAGGGATCTCCATCGAAACCGCCGGCCACCAGGCGCGGCATCGGTTCTTCGACCGGGCCGCCCAGAGTCTCGGCGCCACGCACATCGCGCTTGGTCATACCATCGACGACCAGGCCGAAAC
>CAUZAY010000154.1:0-9957 GCA_963577695.1 Vicinamibacteria bacterium
ATGGACCGGGTGGCCGCCGCCGGATTGCTCCGGCCCGCAACCCGAACCGTCCTGCTGTCCAACCAACTGGTGGTGGTAACACCACTGGAGCCACCGGTGTTGCCGGCCACGTCGCCCGACGTGCTGGTGTCGTTCGAACGCATCGCGATAGCCGATCCCTTTGCGGTGCCGGCGGGCGTGTACACTCGCGCGTATCTGGAATCGGTGGGGTTGTGGCGCCGATTGGAAGACAAGCTCGTGCCGACTCGCAGCGTGAGGGCAGCTCTCGTGACAGTCGAGTCTGGCGCAGTGGATGCCGGCCTCGTGTACCGGACTGACGCCCTGTCGTCGGACAAGGTGACACAGGTATACGCGGTGCCGGTCGCCGACGGTCCTGAGATCGCCTATCCGGCCGCCGTGACCGCGGCGTCTTCCGACCCGGCGGCGAGCGAACGCCTGCTGGCGTACCTGAGCGGCTCGGGTGCCAGCGCCTCGTTCGAATCCGCCGGGTTCATCATGCCGAAAGCGCGCCGGTGACCGGCGACGCGCTGGCGATCGCCTGGCGAACTGTGTCCCTGGCGGCTCTGGCGACCCTGGTCATGTTGCCACCCGGCATCGCCTTGGCCTGGGTCCTGGCCCGGCGGCAGTTTCCCGGGCGGGCTGTGCTCGAGACGGTGATCTCATTGCCGTTGGTCATGCCACCGGTCGCGACCGGTTTGATGCTCATCTGGGTGTTCGGGCGCCGCGGTCCCGTTGGCGGCCCGTTGTCCCAACTCGGGATCGACGTGATGTTCACCTGGCGAGCCGTCGTGCTCGCGGGGGCCGTGATGGGGTTACCGCTGCTCGTGCGCGCCACGCGTGCCGGTTTTGAGCAGGTCGATCGACGCTACGAGGAGATCGCGGGCACCTTGGGTGCGAGTCCCCGCCGTGTCTTCCTGACCATCAGCCTGCCGCTGGCGAAACGAGGCGTGCTCGCCGGTGCGTTGCTCGGCTTTTCGCGCGCGCTCGGAGAGTTCGGGGCGACCATCATGGTGGCCGGCGCGTTGCCGAGCACCCGTACCATCGCGGTCGCGATCTACAGCTACACGGAGACCGGACAGCAGGCAGCCGCGACGACCATGTTGGCCGTTTCGGCGAGCATCGCGTTCGGTGCGTTGCTGCTGTCCAACCGGCTCGCCGCCGGTTCGTAATCACTCCCACTTGCCGATGACAGTCTCTATCACGCTCGACTTCTCGCTTCGCCAAGGCGACTTCGCGCTCGATATTCAGGAGCAGGTCGAGGCGCGCGTCGTCGCGTTGTTCGGACCGTCCGGCTCCGGCAAGACGACCGTGCTCGAGTCGATCGCCGGGCTACGGTCTCCCGAACGCGGGGTGATCCGCATCGGGAATCGTACGCTCTACGATGCGGATGGCGGTGTCGATGTGCCGCCCCACGAGCGGCACATCGGCTACGTCCCGCAGGACCTGGCGTTGTTCCCGCACATGAACGTCACACGCAACATTCTGTATGGTGCCAACGCGGCGCACGACGTCGGGAGCGCGGCAGCGCTCGAGCAGGTCCTGTCCCTGCTCGAGTTGTGGCCCCTGCTGGAACGGGGAGTCGGTGACCTGTCGGGCGGTGAGCGCCAGCGGGTAGCGATTGCGCGGGCGCTGACGACATCGCCCTTGCTGCTGTTGCTCGACGAGCCGCTGACGGCGCTGGACAGCGGGCTGCGGGCCAGAATTCTGCCCTATCTCGAGCGAATCAGAGATGAACTGGCGACGCCCATAGTGTATGTGTCGCACGACGAAGCCGAGATTCGCGCCATGGCCGACTGGGTGGTCGAACTGGAACTGGGGCGCGCCACCCGGTCTGGACCGTGGCAAGGAGATTCCTAACCTCGGTTTTCCGACGAGGCGCCCGCCTGGCGGTGTTGCTTCGTCGGTCACAGCCCACCTGGCTGCTCCCTCGTCGCGCCTAGACTAGCCAGCTGGGCGCCGCGCTCCGAAAACCGCTCGACGTCGTTCTTCAGCACCCTCCCAGGGCTCACTTGGGTTGGTTCTGTGGCGCAGGCCTGCGGGGCAAGGCTAAAACCTTGCCCCACGAATGTCGACTCAATCGAGTTTGGTCTCAGGACCCTGATCAGATGAGCATGTCGACCACGAAATACAGGATGGATGGTGCCAGCAAGCAACCGGCACCGGTGTAGAAGGTGGCGGTCATCGCTCCGTACGGCACCAGTTTCGGATCCGTCGCCGCGAGTCCACCCGCTACGCCACTCGTCGTGCCCATGAGGCCGCCGTAGATCAGCGCGGAGTGAGGATTGTTCAAGCCGATACGCGATGCGACGAACGGTGTGCCAATCATGACCAGCACCGACTTGGTGAGACCTGCTGCCACACTCAGCGCGATGATTTCGCTGCTGGCCCCCAACGCCGTGCCGGTCACCGGACCCACGATGTAGGTGGCTGCTCCGGCGCCGATGGTGGTCACCGCAATGGGATCGGTATAGCCGAACGAGACGGCGACGACGGCGCCGATCACGAACGACAGGAGCACCCCAATCACGATCGAGAGCGCGCCGACGGTCCCGGCCCCTTTTAGTGCCCGGACATCGGCCCCGAACGCGGTGGCGACGATGGCGAAGTCCCGAAACATGGCGCCGCCCATGACCCCGACCCCGGCGAACAGCGGGACATCCGAGAGTCCGCGGCTGCCGCCGGTGGCCTGCCCCCCCCACCACGCCAGGACCAGCCCGAGCCCGATCGCGATCGCGGAGCCGTGCACACGGCCGCCCGTCAGCTTCCCCGAAATCAGATATGACACCCACACCAGTGCCCCGACGAACATGAACGCGGTGATGAGCCCGTTGCCGGACAGGACTCGTTCCAGGGTCTCAAGAATCATCCTGACCCCCCCGGCCCAAACGCGCCAACAGTGGGATCATGGCGAAACTCGCCGTGACCGCGGCCACCCCGGCGACGATCGCCATCCATCCGCCTGACAACGCTGAAAAGACGTTCTGTCGCGCCGCCATCGCGACCACGATCGGAATGTACATCGCGCTCCAGAAGCCGATGCCCTTCTCCGTGATCGGGCTGAGCGCCGCTTCCCGGGAACCAAGATTGGACAGCACCAACAGCAGGAGCATGGCAATACCCACGCCACCCACGTTGGCCTGGACGCCCATGACCTCACCGAGCAGGTCGCCAACGAACACGCCGACCAACATGCAGAACGATAACAACGCGACACCGTAAATCACCACATCGGTCTCCTTGCTCACAATCGGGCTACGCCCCGAACACCACGCGGGCGCTGCGTGGGGACCCCCCGGAGCCCCACTTCGCCTAAGGACGATGAGACGACGTTATTCGATCCGGGTCCGCCCGACAACGACGCGATTAGCCGGCGGCTGGCGCCCGCCTGGATCGCGATGGCCGCGGGTTTGCCAAGGGCCGCTATACTCCTGCCACATGGATGCTGCCACCGTGTCGCTCGTCGCGCTGGCGATTGCCATCGTCGTCAGTTGCACGGTCCGACTGCACGTCGGGTTTCTCTCCATCGCGCTGGCGTGGATTGTTGGTGTGTACGTCGCCGACATGAGCGCGCGCGACGTGATGGGCGGCTTTCCGACGCGGCTCTTCCTGACCCTGGCCGGGGTGACATTGTTGTTCTCCCAGGCGCAAGCCAATGGGACGCTGGACCTGATCGCCCACAAAGCGGTGCGTCTGTGCAAGGGCAACGTCGGGGTGATGCCGATGATGTTCTACGTCCTGTCGTTCATCCTGTCATCGATCGGCCCGGGCAGCATCGCGTCGACGGCGCTCATGGCGCCGATGGGGATGGCGGTGGCCGGTCAGGTCGGTATTCCGGCGTTCTGGATGGCGGTCATGGTCGGCCATGGTGGCAATGCCGCCGCGCTCTCGCCGTTCGCGCCCGCCGGCATCATCGTGAACGGCGTGATGGACGACATCGGGCTGGGTGGCTACGAATTGGCGACCTATCTCAACAATGCCATGGCGCATACGGTGGTTGTCTTCACTGCCTATCTGGCGTTTGGCGGCCTGCGGCTCCTGCGCCGTCGCCACGAAGGCGCGCTGGTGGTACCGACGGCGGATGGCAGGGGATCCACGGCTCCAGGCGAGTTCGGGAGGAAGCACTGGCTGACGGTCGGCGTGATCGGCATGCTGCTCGCGGCGGTCGTGCTGTTCGACGTCGATGTCGGGCTCGGCGCGTTCGCGTGCGCGATCGTGCTGGCGCTGCTCAAGGCGGGGGACGAGTCCGAGGCCGTGAACCTGATGCCGTGGCGGGTGATCATGATGGTCTGCGGCGTGACCGTGCTGATTTCGGTGCTCGACGCGACCGGCGGTCTCGCGCTGTTTACCCGCATCCTGGCCGGCATCTCCACGCCGGACACGGTGACCGCGATCATGGCCTTCACGACCGGCTTTATTTCGATCTACAGCAGCACGTCCGGGGTGGTCCTGCCGGCGTTTCTGCCCACCGTGCCTGACCTGGCGCAGCAGCTCGGCGACGTCAACCCTCTCGCGATCGCCTCCTCGATGAACATCGGCGCGCACCTCGTGGACGTGTCCGCGTTGTCGACCCTCGGGGCGCTGTGCATGGCCGCGGCCCCCAAGCACGAGGACAGTCGAAAGCTGTTCAACAACCTCATGGTCTGGGGCCTGTCGATGACGCTCGTTGGCAGCGCTATCTGCTGGCTCTTCTTTACCGTTCTCGAGGTCGGCCTCGGGTAGCGATCCTGGCCGACCGGTATCCCACACAGGCCGAACCGCCACCTGCGCCACGGCGCCAACCAACAAGACCCCGTGTGCAGGCGATCGTGAGGCCGAGCGGCGAGTGGGTGCCGCTGGCGACCGCGGTCCACCGGGCCGACACTAAGTACTGGCGTAGTTGTGACCGCCAGTACTGAGAGAAGAGCGGGAATGCGGATCATCATCATCGGCGGCGGCGAGATCGGCTACGCGTTGGCGCAGGCCTTGTCGTCTGACCACGAGTTGTCGCTCGTCGACAGCAACCCGGCGGCGTCCGACCGATTCGGGCTGCTCGACGTGCAGTTCCTGACCGGCAGCGGCACCAGCACCAGTGTGCTCGAGCGGGCCGGCGTGCAGGGCTGCGGTCTGTTGATTGCCTGTACTGGGCT
This sequence comes from Vicinamibacteria bacterium, assembly GCA_963577695.1. GTDB lineage: Bacteria > Acidobacteriota > Vicinamibacteria > Vicinamibacterales > UBA8438 > UBA8438. Next base: position 5,127 of record CAUZAY010000154.1, read on the forward strand.
CGACGAGGTGAACGTCGTGGCGTGTGCACTCGCCAGCCAACTTGGCGGCGGCCGGACGATCTGTTTCGTGTCCCGGGAAGACTTCGTGCAGACCGGCGGCGGACGCGACAGTTTGAGCGAACACTTCGGAATCGACCAGGTCGTGTGGCCCGAGGCGCAACTGGCCGACGCGATCGAACGGATCATCATGGCTCCTGGCGCCGTCGATGCCGGCGCCTTTGCCGGCGGCGAGATCCGGTTGCTGGAGTTTCGACTCGGGTCGGAGTCACCGCTGGTCGGCCGACCGATTGCTGAGTTGGACCTGCCCTACGGCGTCATCATTGCCGCCGTGCACCATGGCGATGAGACGACGATTCCTCGCGGCCGCAACTCGCTCGATCCAGGCGACAAAGTCGTGCTCATGGGAACCCGCACCGCGATGCAGACGCTTCAGCGCCAGCTCGCCCCCGGGACTGAGAAAGACCGCTCTCGGAAGGTGACGATCATCGGCGGGGGGGACGTGGGGCTCCGCCTGGCCCAGCACCTTGACGCGGAGCCCGGAGTCAATTTAACGATCGTCGAGAATGACCACGAGCGCGGTAAAATGCTGGCGGCCACGTTGGGAGACGCTCTGGTCCTCGAGGGCGACGGAACCGATTTGGGACTGCTCGAGGGCGAGGAGATCGGACAGAGCGACGTGCTCGTGTCCGTCATCGACAACGACGAGCGCAACCTGCTCGCCTGTCTCATCGGACAACAGTTGGGAGTCGGGTCAGTCATCACCCGTGTGAGCACCCCGGCCAATCTACGTTTGTTCGAGCTGGTCGGCATCGATGTGGCCTTGTCGGCTCGCGGCGCGGCGGTTGCCTCCGTGGTCCATCAGATCGATGGGGGACGATCGAGTCTGCTTCAGGTCTTGGAGGAGGGGCAGGCGAGGGTCGTCGAGCTGACGGTTCCCGATCAATTTCCGGCCACCGCGCTCCGCGATTTCGGGCTCCCGGACCAGGCGGTCATCGGGTCCATCGTGCGCGGCGGGGACGTCATCGTGCCGTGCGGCGAGGACCGGATCGAGCCGGGCGACCGCCTGCTGATTTGCACCACCGGCGTCTCCGCCGAGGAGCTGCGTACCCTGTTCGCGCTCCAGTAGGACTCTCGCAGCGTGCCCAAGACGATAGAAGGGGGTTTCCGGGTGAGGCGTTCGTCTGGCAAGGCGCGAGGAGGGAGCAGCCAGGCGGGCTGTGACCGACGAAGCAACGCTGTCAGGCGGACGCCTCACCCGGAAACGTAAATGCGGCTGTCTATTGTTGTCACCATCACCGGCGGTCTGCTCCGCGGCTTCGGCCTCATGTTCCTGTGGCCCCTGGTCGTGGCGGCGTATTACCGCGAGTGGACCGACCTGTGGGGTTTCGTCCTCGCAGGTGTGGTGGCGGCCGGGCTTGGCCAGTTGATGCGGCTGGCCCATTCGGACCGTGAACCCGAGTTGCGTCGTATCGAGGCGCTCGCGATCGTGGCCGGCACCTGGCTGGTGGTGGCCATCGTGGGGGCCGTCCCGTATGTCTGGGTGGGGCTCACCCCGGTCGACGCCCTCTTCGAGTCGATGTCGGGGTTCACCACGACTGGCGCCACCATCTTCACCGATTTCGCCGCGTTCGGCCGAGGTCTGCTGTTCTGGCGCTCGTTGACCCAATGGCTCGGGGGGATGGGCGTCATCGCGCTGTTCGTGGCGATTCTCCCGCGCCTGGCCATGGGCGTTGGTCAGCTTTTCTTCGCCGAGGCCCCCGGTCCGACCGACGAAAAGTTGACGCCGAAGATCGGCAAGACCGCCGCTGTACTGTGGCGCCTGTATGCCGGTCTGACGGCGGCCGAGTTCATCGCGCTGTGGATAGCCGGCATGTCACCCTATGACGCGATTTGCCACGCCATGACGACCTTGGCGGCCGGGGGGTTCTCCCCGAACCCGCTCTCGATCGCCGGGTATGACAGTGCCGCGGTCGAATGGATCATCTGCGGCTTCATGTTTCTGGCCGGCGCGAACTTTGCGCTGCAGTTCCGCGCGCTCTCGCGTCCGGGACTACTCGTTCGCAACGAGGAGTTCCGGGTCTATTCGGTGATCGTCCTGGTGGCGACCGTGTTGGTAGCCGGATTCCTCTGGCAGGCGGGCGGTCAGTTCACAGATGCCGTGCGCCAGGGGCTCTTTCAGACGTTGTCCATCCTTACGACGACGGGCTATGCGAGCGTCGATTTCAATCTCTGGGGCGACCAGACCCGCATGATCTTGCTGGTGCTGATGTTCATCGGCGGATGTGCCGGGTCGGCGGCGGGTGGGCCGAAGGTGCTTCGACACATGCTGATCGGTCGGTACACCCTGACCGAACTACGCCGCACCCTGCATCCTCGGGCGGTGCTTCCGGTGAAGGCGGGGGGGAAGGTGATCTCCGACATGGTCATGCGGACCGTGCTGGTCTTCTTCCTTTTTTACGTGCTGACATTCGCGCTCTGCGCGATGGCGGTCATCCTCCTGGGCGCGGACCTGGTCACCGGGGTGACCGCCACGATGGCCACGCTTGGCAATGTCGGTCCGGGCTTGGGTGATGTCGGTCCGATGGCCAGCTATGGGCACCTCCACCCGCTCAGCAAACTGGTACTGACCGGCGCGATGTGGGTGGGACGCCTGGAAGTCCTGACCGTACTCGCGTTGCTCCGGCTCGAGGTCTGGAGCTCAGCGCATTGGAGACCGTAGGTTTTCCGACGAGGCGCCCGTAGAGGGCGGACGTCGCGGCATCGACTCAGCGGGGTCACAGCCCGCCTGGGCTGCTCCCTCCTCGCAGCCTAGCCAGACAGACGCCTCGTCAGAAAACCCCTGGTGCGTGGCCAGCCAGGGAACGTTCGCGTGGGGATCGGGGAGCAGCCCCGTCTGCAGAGGTCGCGCCCGCCTGGACGAAGTTGCTTCCTTGGTCGCGCGCCCTGAGGACTTTGTCACAATAGGGTGGCTCCGGTGGGGCAAAGACCATGCTGCTGTATCTTGCGCATCACGGCGACGCCGTCGGTCCCGGGGAGGACCCGCAACGTCCGTTGTCGAGCCTCGGGCGGGCGCAGGTAGATCGGTTGTCGGAACAGGCGGCTCAGCGGGCGGTGCGTCCCGGTGCTATCTGGCACAGCGGCAAATTGAGAGCGCGGCAGACCGCCGAGGCCTACTGGCGGGCGTGCAATCCGTTGGCCGAGTTCTCGGCCGCCCGATGGATGCAGCCGGGCGACCCGCCGTTGATTGCCGAGCGGCTGCTCGGCGAGACGCGTGACATCCTACTGGCCGGTCATATGCCGCACCTGGACCGGTTGCTGCGTCACCTGCTCGCCGACCCGACGCCGTTGCCCGCGCGGTTTCCACTCAACGGATTGGTCGTGGTCGAGAAGGTCGAGACCGGGTGGGAAGAGCGCTGGCGCTTGGACGCTGAGTAGGCTTCAGGCCTGCAAGTGTGTGGCGAGCTGTTCCCCCAGAAGTGTCCAGGCCCGGGCCACGTGCCGCTCGGTGGTGCGGATGTGGCCAACCGCCAGCCGCAGGGCGAACCGGCCGTCGAGGCGGGTGTGTGACAGGAACACCTCACCGGTGGCGTTGACGCCGTCGAGCACCTGACCGTTGAGGTCGTCGAGTGCCGCTTCGTCGTCATCCGACTGGGGTGGACGGGCACGAAAACACACCACCGAAAACGGCACCGGGGCCAATCGCTCGAACATCTCGCTGTCATCGACCCAACTCGCGAACAGCGCGGCCAGCCGGATATGTTCCTCCAGCCGTCGGCGCATGCCGTCCGCCCCGAAATGCCGTAACACCATCCACAGTTTCAACGCCCGGAAGCGCCGCCCGAGTTGTACGCCGGTGTCCATCAGGTTGCGTACGGGTTGCGTTTCCTCAGTTTGCAGATACGACGGCGTTACCGAAAAAGCCTCTCGCACGCGACCCATGCGCTGGCAGTAGAAGGCGCTGAGATCGAATGGCGTGAAGAGCCACTTGTGCGGGTTCACCACGAACGACGCGGCACGGTCACACCCATCCACCGTCGCCTCGAAGCCCGGTATCATCGCTGCGGCCCCGGCATAGGCGGCGTCCACGTGCAGCCACAGGCCCTCGCGGTCACAGACGTCCGCGATAGCGCTCACCGGGTCGACGCTCGTCACCGCCGTCGTGCCCACCGTGGCTACCACGGCAAACGGGGTCAGGCCGTGCCGGCGGTCGGAGTCGATCGCCTCTGCGAGCCTGTCGGCGCGCATCCGAAACTGTGGGTCCACCTCGATACGCCGGAGCGACGTCAGCCCGAGACCCAACATGATGACCGCCTTGTCGACGGAGGAATGGGCCTGCTCCGAGCAGTACACACGCAACGCCGGCACCTCGGGTCGGCCGGCCAGGCCCCGTTCCCGGACCTGGGGCACCGCCTCCTGTCGCGCGGCCGCCAGCGCATGCAAGGTGGCGATCGAGGCGGTGTCGTAAATCACGCCCTCGAATGTATCGGGGAGCCGCACCAGGCCTCGCAGCCACCCCAGCGTCACCTCTTCCAGCTCGGTGACCGCGGGGGAGGTGCGCCACAGCATGCCCTGTGCGTTGAAGGCGGCGCTCATGAACTCCGCGAGGATGCCGGGACCGCTGCCGCTGATCGCGAAATACGCAAAGAAGCCGGGATGATTCCAGTGCGTGATCCCGGGCACGATGATCCGTTCGACATCGGCCAAGATCGCGTCGAACGACTCGCCGCTCTCCGGGGCCGATGAGGGCAGAGCGTCACGGACGTCGCCCGGACGCACCCGCGACAAGACCGGGTAGGACTCGGCGTCCTCCAGATACGTGGCAATCCAGTCG
>CAUZAY010000155.1:0-9943 GCA_963577695.1 Vicinamibacteria bacterium
CGCCGTCTCGAGGCCAAGGGTGTGGTGTTCGACCGGCCGTATGGGCGTGTCGACGAGCTCAACCTCGCCTACGCGTTTCTCACGGACCCGGAGGGCACGTACATCGAGCTCACGGAGGGGCTGGACGCCTACTGAGCCCCACCTCTCGGAGCCAGGACACGAAACTCGACGGAGACGTGCGCTGTCCTCGGCTCCTCGACCGGAACGGCTTGCCCAGCTGCACTCCAGCGACATAACATCCTCGACATCAGCGCAGCAACCCGAGAAACTCGCCCCAACCCGAGGAGCGTGCATAGTGAGCCGACCGACTAACTGGCGTGGCTGGATGTGGATGCGTATCCTGTCGCTTCTGTGTGTCTTGCACGTGCCGGAAGCTGCGGATGCCCAGCCGGGGGTAGCGGACGATCCGGCGCACTGGGTCATGCCCAACGCGAACTACGCCGGCTGGAACTACAGCCCGCTGGATCAGATCAACGTCGACAACGTGCAAACCCTCACGATGGCGTGGACGATGCAGCTCGGCATTCAAGATTCACACGAGGCCTCACCGCTCGTGATCGGCGACACGATGTACATCGTCACCCCGAAGCCGAACTACGTCTACGCGCTCGACCTCGTGCGTGAGGGGGTCATCAAGTGGGAGTTCCGGCCGGAGATCCCCGATCTGGAAACGACGGTGCGGAGCGCCTGTTGTGGCGCGCAGACCCGCGGCTTGGGCTACGCCGACGGGCGGCTATTCTTCGCCACCCTCGACGGCCAGGTATTCGCGCTCGATGCGGAGACGGGAGAGGTCGTCTGGCGGGCTGAGAACGCCACCGTCAGGACCGGCGAGACGGTGAGCGGCATGCCGCTGGTCGTCGGCGACAAGGTCATTGTCGGCGTGGCGGGTGGCGAGCGCGGCGTCCGCGGCCACGTCACCGCCTACCACATCGACACCGGTCGCTTCCGGTGGCGCTACTACAGCATGGGGCCGAACAACGAGGTGGGCATCGGGCCTCGCTTTGACCCGTTCTACCCGGACGATCGGATCCCCGACCCGGCGCTCGACTCCTGGTATGGCGATTCCTGGCGGCGGGGTGGCGGCTCCGTCTGGGGCTGGTTTACATTCGACGCGGAGTTGAATCTCTTCTACTACGGCACCAGCAACTGCGGCCCGTGGAATCCGGACTACCGCCGGGAATGGGGCGTGGTCGAGCTCGACGAGGACAAGGGGCTCACCGGCTACCGGAACAACTACTGCTCGTCGATTCTGGCCCGCGATGCCGACAGCGGCGATCTGATCTGGGCCTACAACCTGACACCTCAAGATCAATGGGACCTGGACGAGCCCAACGCGAACATCCTCGTCGACCTCGAGATCGATGGCCGCCTGCGAAAGGCGCTGGTCCGCCCGGCCCGGAATGGCTTCTTCTACGTGTTCGACCGCGCCACGGGGGAGATGATCCTCGAACCCTGGAACTTCGTTTACAACGACCTCATCGGCGGGATCAACATGGAGACGGGCAGACCGCGGTACGACATCGGGAAAATGATGTTCACGGACCTCGAGGATCGACAGAAGTATGTCCCGGAGGCCGAGGACGTCGCTGTCGGCTGGTGCCCCGGCATCGCGGCCCGGAACTGGCAGAACGACGCGTTTTCTCCGCGCACCGGACTCGTTTACACCCCAACCTCGAACAGGTGCGGGGTCCAGAGGGTGGTCGAAGGGCAGTATGTTCCCGGTGACGGCTACACCCTGCGTGAGCGCGGCGGTCAGGCCCCGCGCCCTCCAGGTGAGGACTATGTCGGAGAGTTGCAGGCCAACGACCCGGTGGCGGGCGAGACCGTCTGGCGGATCCGGTGGACGTCCGCCAACAACACGCCGGTCATGGCTACGGGAGGGGACCTGCTCTTCCAGGGTGGCCCGAACGAGGGTGTGGTCCGAGCGTTCGATGCCCGCACCGGCGACATCGTGTGGACGTTCCGGACCGGGAGCAACTTCCGGAACTCGCCCATCACCTACATCGGGCCGGACGGCCGTCAGTACCTCGCCATCATCGGCAGCCAGCGCACGGGGAGCGAGCCAGTCACGGCAGACACGGAGCCGGATGCTGGGGCCCGCTTCCGCCGAGCTGGCAGCGCGCTCTACGTGTTCGCGCTCCCGCCAGCTCGCCACTGATGTCAGGTGAGGCGTCGCCGCATGAGGCTGTGGGGACCGGTCGAGGGCGCCGGTGAGCACCGGACCCAGACGCCAACCGCCGCGCGGCTGATCTTTCACCTAAGGGCTCTGACCAAAATAGGCTGGCCATCTTGGGGCGTCGCGGCGCCCGCCCGACAAGGCGCGAGGCGCGCGCATACCGGGGGTATGCAAGCGACGAACAACGCCGGCGGGCGGGATGCCCCGGCGGCCCAGGTGGGCAGTTTATTTTGGTTGAAGCCCTAAGTGAAGTGGTAGCCCCGGCTAGGTGTGCGTCGGGATGAGAAAGACCACCCGGCGCCGGCGCGCGACAATGCGTGCCCCGCGGACCCGGAGTGGGGCTCTGGGGCCCCCACGAGGGACCGCGTGGGGTTCGGGGCGAAGCCCCGTCCAAGTGAAGCGAGCCCCGTCCAATTACTAATGCACGGCCGGCTTGTTCCAGGCCGGGCTGCCTCCGGACTCGGTGCAGGCGCGAAGGTGTTCCTGCAGCGCGTTGATGAGGTTCGGCACAAAGGCCATCGGCACGACCACGCGGGATCGAACCGGCGCCTTGAGCACGCGCTGGGCGCTGGCCTCCCGAACCTCATCCTCGGTCGGCGGCAGCACCTCGCAAAAGGTCAAGGTGAAGTCGAAGGGGGTATGAGAGATCGCGCAGAAGTTCGCGTAGGTCCGGGGCTCGGAGGAGGCCTCGTCCGGCACGATCGTGAAATTGATCTGCTTACGTTCATTCATTAGTTGACTCGCTCGGTGAAAGATACGAGCTAGTATCTTCGCATGACCCCGACGACCACCCCTTGCACGACGACCGAGTCGGCAGACACGACGATGGGCGCGACCGCATCGTTGGCCGGCTGCAGTCGGATGTGGCCATCCTCGCGGTAGAATTTTTTCAGGGTGACGTCCGACCCATCGAGTAGTGCGATGACCATTTCGCCGTTGTGCGCCGTCTGCCGGTCCTCGACCACCACCAGATCCCCATCGCGGATCTGCTCGTCGATCATCGAATCGCCTCGCACGCGGAGCGCGTAGGTGTCTCGCGCCCCGCAGATGTCCTCGGGCACGGCCACGGTCTCCGCACTCACCACCGCTTCGATGGGCACACCGGCCGCGACATAGCCCAGCAGTGGCAGGTCGAGCGCCCGGGCGCCCATACGGGTTGGCACGAGCTCAACCGATCGGCTCCGATTCCAGGTCCGGCGGATAAAGCCCTTGTCCTGGAGATTGGTCAGATGCTTGTGAACCGTCGCGAGGGAAGACAGGCCGAATCGCTGGCCAATCTCCTCGAGGCTCGGTGCGTAGCCGTGCTCCTCAATGAAGTCGTTCAAGTAATCCAAGATCTCCCGTTGGCGCTTCGTCAGCGGTTGCATCCAGCCTCCTTGCCTGGGCGCGGTGTGCGCACCGCACGCGAGGCCGATTCTATGCAAAGAAAAGGCGAAGGTCAACCGGCTTTGGTAGCATCGCCGTCGTGCACATGCCAGCGGCACTCGGCGGGACGGAGTCGTCACCATTCGACGTCGTCGGAGTCGGCGTCAATACGGTCGCCTTGGTCGCGGTGGTCGATGACTATCCCGCCCCCGACAGCAAGCGCCGGCTTCGGTCGTACGCCGAGCTGCCTGGCGCACCCGTTACGTCGGACGATTCGGCAGCGACGAACGCGGTCGTGCGGCGCGCGCCGCGCGCGAGCGCGACGGCGTGGATCTGTCGGCGTGCGATACGGCCTCGGCGCCCCTGCCCCTCTCGGTCATCGTGGTTGACGACCAGGGCCGCCGCACCGTGTTGTGGAGCCGGGAGTCGGCGCTGGATTTGACTACCGCCGACCTTGCTCCAGCGGTGGTGGCGGCCGGGCGTGTCGTCCTCGTCGACGCCCATCAACCCGCCGCGGCCATCCACGCCGCTCGTTGCGCCCGCGACGCCGGGATTCCGACCGTGCTCGATATCGACGCGACGGGTCCTGACCAGGACGCCCTGCTGGCCGAGATCGACATCATCATCACATCCGCCGCGTTTCCCGAGGCGTACACCGGGGCCGCTGGTCTCGGCGCGGCATTGAGCGCCCTGGCGACACGGTTCAAGCCGAGGCCCCTGTGCGCGACCCTGGGACGGCAAGGCAGCCTGGCTATCGTCGCCGGCGAGAGGATTCAAACGGCCGGATTCGAGGTGCCCGTTGTCGACTCGACCGGCGCCGGTGACGCGTTCCGGGGCGGCTTCATCGCCGGGTGGCTCGCCGCCGGATCGACACCGCAGGTCGACTCAGTGCTGACGTACGCCAACGCGGTCGCCGCGCTGTCCTGTCGGCGGCTCGGCGCGCGCGGCGGTCTCCCCGCGCGGGGCGAGGTGGAACGCGTTGTATCGGTTGGTCGCCGCACGGTGTAACTTTCAGACATCGGCGCGGTCTAACAGAAGTACGGCGAGCGGTAGGGCGCCGCGACGGTCACCGGCGGAGGGAGGATGGCATCACACAGCGCGGCGGGATCGGCCGCGGAGACACGGTGGCGTGACGTGTTGTCCGGCACCCCCGATCTGGTCTCGACCGGCGCCACACGCTACCGCACTGATCCAGAGTTGGTGCGGGGATGTCTGGCCGGGAGTCCGGGAGCGTTCGATCTGCTCGTCCACTTGCACCGACGGGCGGTGTACCGCCTGTGCTTTCGCTTCATGGGCAACCACGAAGACGCGGCGGACCTGTCGCAGGAGGTGTTTCTGCGCGCGCATCGGGGGCTGGCGTCGTTCCGCTCCAAGTCGTCGCTGTCAACCTGGTTGTATCGTGTCGGCGTCAACCTCTGCCTGAATCGGGTTAGTCTGAAACGCCCGATCGCCGAGCCCCTGGAGACAAATCGCGCGGCCGACCAGCGGGTGGTCGACCCGGTCGAGCGCCTCGACCAGAGTGCGCGTGCCCTCCGCCTGCGACGCAGTAGCGCGCGCCTGCCGCCGCGACAACGCGCCGTGGTGGTCCTACGGGTCTATCACGAGCTGCCACACGCGGAGATCGCGAGCATCGTGGGGAGCTCGGTTGGTGCGGTCAAAGCAACTTTGTTCACGCCATGGGGAATCTCCGTCGACTCCTGGGCCCCGAGGATATGGGCACTCCCGAGCAAGCGCGGCGTGGGGCGGGGGAGGGCGGGTCGTGAGACATGCCAGCCCCGACGACCTCGTCGATCTGGCGGAGGGTGTGGATCGGCCCGCCGTTCAGGCCCACCTCGACCGATGCGAGGCCTGTGCGGATCAGTTGGCCCAGCTGGGGCGCATGATCGCGGGCGACGCAGCGAACGGCGCCGGCGACGATGCTGACGACCTGTGGGCGACAGCCGGCGAGATCCCGGAGCCGTCACCGTTGTTCTGGACGCACTTTCCGCGCAGAGTCGGCCGGGCCCTCGAACAGGCCGTGGACCAGGAGCCGAGTTGGCGGGACCGGGCCAGACTCTCGTTGATGTGGCCCTGGCTTGGACCGTCGTTGGCGACGTCGCTGATCGTCGGCCTCGCGATTGGCGTCGGATTCTCGTCGCGATCGCGGCACGCGACCGACGGACAGACGCCAACCGCGCCGTCGGGTAATGTCGCCGTCGTACGGGAGGACCCGCAGGGTGAGCTCGGCGAGCGACTCGGCAGCGAAGGACCCGGCGCCGTCTCGACGGCAGCCGACCCAGCGTGGGCGATGCTGCTGCTCATGGCGGACACGACGGCGTGGGACGAAGATGACAGGGCCGGACTGTTCGTCACCGACGGGGCCGCCGAGCGGGCCGTCTTCGAGTTGTCGAGCGCTGAACGCGAGGAACTGAGGCGCCTCCTCGAATCAGAGGTCGGCGACCGTTCCGTGGAGACGTCATGAGTCGGCGCCCGGTCGATGTCCGGGATCGGCTCCGCTCGACCGCTCCGATCGTCGTCGTCGCGGTCACGCTGCTACTCGTCGGCGGGAGCGCGGGGGCACAACGCGCACCACAGGTCGGCCCCGATCTCAGCCCGGCTGAGGTCCAGCAGTTGTTCGATGCCTTCGTGCTGGTGCAGGCGCAAGAGGCGTTGTCGTTGACGGACGCGCAGTTCGCGCCGTTTGTCTCCAGTCTGAAACGGCTCCAGGAGGTACGCCGGCGCAACCAGCAGCAAGAGCAGCGGCAGCTTCGCACCCTGCAACAGATGGCCACACGCGACGACACCAGCGACCGCGAACTCGAGACCCGCCTGCAAGCCCTGGACGAGCACCGCACGCGGGCCGCCGCGTCCGTTCGTGCCGCCTACGCCGACGTTGACGGCGTCCTGGACGTGCGACAACGGGTCCGCTTCGGGACCTTCGAGCTGCGTATGGAGCGACGACAAATGGAACTGCTGATGCCCGCCCGCAACGCCCGCGGCGGACAGATCTAGCCACGTCGACAGCGCCCCAATCAGACCCGGTAACCACTTGTATACTGTGTGGTGTGACGGTCTGGCGGGCGTGTCTACCTATTACGGCATCCGGGCACCGGTGGATCAGCCGGCTGGCGATCGTGTGCCTCGGCGTGGCCCATGCGGCCGCGCCCGCATGGGCTCAAGCCCCAGACACGCTCACCGAGGCGCTCGGGGCACAACTCGAGCAGAAGCTCGACGCGATCCTCCGCTATGCGGTCACCGAGGCGGACGAGACGCGTCTCACCACACTGTCGGAGCCAGAAATCAACGCCTATTTCCGTTTTCAGGGTGCGGGCGAGATGCCCGACGGCCTCACCGACCCGACCATTCGAATCCTCGACGATCTCCAGGTGACCGTCGATGCCGTCATCGATCTGGACGCGATCCGGGAGCAGCGCTCGCGGACGTGGCTCGACCCGTTGTCGTATCTGGGCGGACGCCTGCCGGTGTTCGCGAGCGGAACCGTCTCGGCGGCCAACGGGACAGCGCAGGTGGAGATTGAACGGATCAGGATCAATGGCGTCCCGATGCCGGTGCAGGTGCTGCAGGAGCTGGTGGGGTACTACACCCGCACGCCAAACAACCCGCAGGGGACCCAGCTCGACCAACCGATCCCCCTGCCATACGGCATCACGGAGCTCAGACAGACCCGAGGCCGGGCGGTCATTGTGCAGTAACCCAGCGACCCCGTGACCCCGAACGCTCACCCCGCGCCCGTCGATCTGCTCAACCAAGAACTCCGGTTCCAGAAAGGGATCGGCCCCCGGCGGGCGAGCGAGCTCCAGCAGGCCGGGGTGCATACGCTCGACGACCTGCTCCACCGGTTTCCGATCCGTTTCGAGGATCGCAGCCAGCTCCAGCGGTCCACCGACCTCAAGCCAGGAGACTTCGCCGCCCTCTGCGGGGAAGTCGTCAGCGCCGGACTCCGCCCCACGCGGCGGCGTGGCTTCACCCTCTTCGAAATACTCGTACGTGATGACGCCGGTCTATTCCGGGTCGTCTGGATGAACCAGCCATTTCTGCAGGATGTGCTGAAACCCGGGCAACGGGTATCGCTGTATGGCAAGGTCGAATACCGGACCCCCGGCGGGCTGCGTTTGTCGAACCCGCAATACGAGGTGGTCACGTCGGCCACGCCGAGCGACGACGGCGACGGCGAGGACGCAGAGGACACCAACCACACCGGCCGCATCGTGCCGGTCTACGAGCGGATCGGGTCGCTGGCCACCGGACATCTCCGGCGGCTCGTGCTCGACACGTTGAAACGGCTGCCGACCCAGCTCGACGATCCATTGCCAGACCCCGTTCGGGTGCGCCACGGCTTGCCGGGGCGGCGAGAGGCGCTCTGGGGCGCCCATTTCCCGGAGTCGGAGACGAACCTCGACACGCTCAATCGGTTCCGGACGCCGGCTCAGCTCCGTCTGATTTTCGAGGAGCTGTTTCTGTTTCAACTCGGTCTGGCGCTGCGCCGTCGGGAGCGGGCCTCGGAGCGCAAGCCGCGCGTCATGCGGGTCGATGACCGGGTCCGACGGTCGGCGCTGGCGGTCCTGCCGTTTCGGCTGACCCCGGGGCAGAAAACGGCGCTCCGTACGATTGTGGAGGATCTGTGTCGCCCCCAACCGATGAATCGATTGCTGCAGGGAGACGTGGGGTGCGGCAAGACCATCGTCGCCTTGCTCGCCGCACTCGTGGCGATGGAGAACGGCCTGCAGGTCGCGCTGATGGCGCCGACCGAGCTATTGGCGGAACAGCACTACCTCTCCATTGCGCCGCTGTTGTCGACGTCCAGGTTCCGCGTCGTGCTGCTCACTGGCGGGTCAGGCGCGAAAGTGCGACGAGAGGCCGCGCTGGCGTTGGAACGCGGGGACGCCAACCTGGTGATCGGCACCCATGCGCTGGTCCAACAGAACCTGCGGTTCCGTGAATTGGGCCTGGTCGTCATCGACGAGCAACACCGGTTCGGCGTGCTGCAGCGGGCGACCCTGCGAGACAAGGGCGCGTTGCCTGACGTGCTGGTGATGACTGCCACCCCGATTCCCCGCACGCTCGCGCTGACCAGCTATGGCGATCTCGACGTGTCGGTCATTCGTGACCTTCCACCAGGTCGGCGACCGATCAAGACCACCGTCGTGTCGGACGCCCGTCGTCAGGGGGTGTACGACTTCGTCGGGCGTCAATTGAAAAAGGGACGACAAGCGTATGTCGTCTATCCGCTCATCGAAGACTCGGAGAAGGTGGACTTGAAAGCCGCCACCGCCATGTCGGAGACCTTGACCACCGTGTTCTCGGACTACGCGGTCGGCCTGCTCCATGGGCGCATGAAGTCGAACGAACGCGAAGGGGTCATGCGCCGGTTCGCGGCCGGCGCGATCGATCTCCTGGTGGCGACGACCGTGATCGAAGTGGGCGTCGACGTGCCGAACGCCACCGTGATGGTGGTCGAACACGCCGAGCGATTCGGGCTGGCCCAGCTCCACCAGCTACGCGGCCGCGTCGGCCGTGGGGCGGACCAGTCGTATTGCCGGTTGCTCTACCAGGGCAAGCTGACCGAGACAGCCCGGGCCCGCTTGTCGGCGCTCGCGCGCACCACCGACGGGTTCGAGATCGCCGAGGAGGACCTGCAGCTCCGCGGGCCCGGGGAGATGCTCGGCACCCGCCAGTCGGGGTTGCCGACCTTGCGAGTGGCCGACCTGATTCGGGACCATGACGTCATGGAGACGGCCCTTCGCGAGGCCGAGGCCGCGCTCGGGTCAGACGGTATCGCTGAGCCGGTCCTGGCGAAACTCGACGACGCCTGGACACGACGCTTCGGGCTCGCCGGCGTCGGCTGATCGGTCAGACACCATGCGCGTCATTGCGGGAACCTGCAAAGGCCGGCGTCTGTTTTCGCCGGACTGGCCCGGCCTCCGACCGACGTCGGACCGGCTGCGGGGCACGCTGTTCGATGTCCTGGGCGATCGCATCGACGGCGTGCGCCTGCTCGACGGCTGCGCGGGCACCGGCGCGGTGGGTATCGAAGCCCTGAGCCGAGGCGCCGCCCACGTCGTGTTCGTGGAGCGCGATGCTCGGGCCGTGGCCCTGATCCGGCGCAACGTCGTCCAGTGTGACCTGGGAGACCGATGCACCATCCAGTGGGGCGAGTTGCCTCGGGCGCTCGACGACGACGCGGCGCCCTACGACCTGATCCTGTTGGACCCACCCTATGGCGCGCCGGACATCGATGCGATACTGTCGGCAACCGCGACCCGCTTGGTCCCGGGCGGGCTCCTGGTCCTCGAGCGCGCACGGCGCGCAGACGCGGCGCCGGTCTCGACCTTGGTATCGTTGCGGCAGGTCCGCGCGGGGGACAGCGTGCTTGAGTTCTTCGGTTCCGTCGACGAATCCACT
>CAUZAY010000156.1:0-9867 GCA_963577695.1 Vicinamibacteria bacterium
CGAACTCCAGAGGGCAGTGCGCCGGGTAATCCCCGGTCAGGGCGACCTGAAGGAAAGTGGCACAGAAAACACACCGCCCGCCTTCGCGCGCTTTACGCGCTTGGGCGGGGCTAGCCCCTAGGGGCGAAGCTTCGACGTAGCCCGTCAGGGCGAAGGCGAGTAAGGGTGAAAAGGTGCGGTAAGAGCGCACCGCGTTTGCCGTAAGGTGAATGGCAGGCTAAACCCCGCACGGAGCAAGACCAAATAGGGAGGCGTCATAGGGCGGCCCGTCCGAAGCCTCCGGGTAGGTTGCTTGATCCCGCCAGTGATGGCGGGGCTAGAGGAATGGTCGTCGCCTGGTGAGCCGCCTTCGGGCGGGGAGTCGGGTACAGAATTCGGCTTATCGTCCCTCTGCGGCGGATCCTTTGTTACTGGGGCTCTGCCCCATGCCCCGGCTCGGCGCTCGCGGGGGCCCAGCTGCCCCGCTCCGCCTGCCTCGCGGGCGCGCATTTGCGCGCCGTTGGGTGGTTCGATTGGGGACGGCGGCCGATTGGCCGGGCGGTGGAAACCGGTGGTCTTCAGGAAGGACATCATCATGCGGCGTGCAGTTGTTGGAGTTTGTCTGCTTGCGCTGGTCGGCGTGGCTGGATCACTGGCGGCGCAGAATCGTTCCGGGGCGGGCGGGCCGGAAGAGTCGCTCAGTGTCGAGGACTACACGCCGCGGTCGACGCTCGTCGTCCCGGAGCATCCGGTTCCGCGCGCGAAGTTTCCAGTCGTTGACGTGCACAGCCATCATCGGCCCGGCGTCTCTGGCGCGCGCTGGGAGACGATCATCGGTGAGATGGACGAGCTCAATCTGCAGGTGCTGGTGAATCTGAGTGGCGGGTCCGGTGAGACGTTGTCGCGAAGCGTCGAGGAGATCAAAGACAGCGCACATCCGAGCCGGATGGTCTTTTTTGCGAACCTGGATTTCGGCCGCGGTGTGACCGCCGGGTTCGGCCAGCGGGCGGCGGTTCAGCTCGAACGCGACGTGGCCGCGGGGGCCGTTGGCCTCAAGCTGTTCAAGAACTTCGGGATCAGCGTGCGTGATGGTCAGGGGCAGCGGGTGAGGGTCGACGACCCGGAACTGGACCCCGTGTGGGAGATGTGCGCGCGGCTCGATATTCCAGTGCTCATCCACACCGGCGAGCCGAGCGAGTTCTACCAGTCGGTTGACCGGCATAACGAGCGATGGCTCGAGCTGATCCTCCGTCCGGGGCGTCGCATGCCATCCGACCAGTATCCAGGTTTCGAGACCATGATGGAGGAGCGCGACCGGATGTTCATGCGGCACCCGAACACCCGCTTCATTGCCGCCCACATGGGGTGGCACGCCAACGACCTGGGTCGCCTCGGTGCCATGCTCGACCGGATGCCCAACGTTGTGGTCGGAACGGGCGCGATCTTATACGAGCTGGGACGACAGCCGCGAGCCGCGCGCGCCTTTTTCGAGGCGTATTCCGACCGCGTGCTGTTCGGCAAAGACTCGTACGCGCCGGACGAGTTTCCATACTATTGGCGGACGTTCGAAACGAACGACGAGTACTTCGACTACTACCGGCGTTATCACGCCTTCTGGAAGATGTATGGTTTGGGATTGTCGGACGAGATCCTCCGGCAGGTCTACTACGAGAACGCGCTCCGCGTGGTACCGGGGATTCCACGCGGTGGTTTTCCCAACAATTGACACGACACACACCATACATGGCTATCTATCTGGTGACGGGCGGTGCGGGGTTCATCGGTTCACACGTGTGTGAAGAACTGGTGTCGCGGGGCGAACAGGTGCGCGTCGTCGACAACTTGGCGACCGGACGGCGGGAGAATCTGGCCCACATCGAGGGCGTCTCGCTGATCGTCGGCGACCTGGCGGACCCCGAGGTGGCTGACCGGGCCGTCACGGGCGTCGACTATGTCGTCCACTTGGCTGCGATTCCATCGGTGCCTAGGTCAATCCAGGACCCCTTGGAGTCCAATCAAGCCAATGTCACCGGTACCTTGAGTCTTCTGGTCGCCGCCCGCCGTCATGGAGTAAAACGCCTGGTCTTCGCCAGTTCGTCGTCCGTCTACGGCAATACCGCCCATCTGCCGAAGCGCGAAGACATGTTGCCCGACCCGCTGTCTCCTTATGCCCTGCAGAAACTCACGGGTGAGCGCTACCTGAAGCTGTTCTACGACCTGTACGGGCTGGCGACGGTGTCCGTGCGGTACTTCAATGTGTTCGGGCCACGACAGAATCCGGCGTCGCCATACTCGGGGGTCATTTCGCTCTTCGCGCGGTGTCTCATCGAGGGTCGGCCTCCGACGATCTATGGTGACGGTGAGCAGACACGAGATTTTACCTATGTGCGGAACGTCGTCGACGGCACCCTGCGAGCCTGCCTGGCGCCGTCGGCCGTGGGCCAGATCATCAACGTGTCCTGCGGCGGGCGCGTCTCACTCAACACCGTGTTTCACACAATGCGTGCCATGAGTGACAGCACCGTCGCCCCCGAACACACGGACCCCAGGGTGGGCGACGTTAGAGACTCGCAGGGCGACATCACACGGGCCCGAGAGTTGCTTCAGTACGAGCCGGCCGTGTCCCTAGAGGAGGGTCTCGAAGCCACCATGGCCTGGTGTCGAGCCCAAGCCTTCCAACCGACGGCCTGATTCCACCACGCTGCGAGCGCCCGCGCGCTCCGGAGGCGGCTCAGTCCGACAAGATGACAGGTGCGGGCCCCACGAGCAGCGTGTCTGTCCGGACCCCCTGGACCGTAACGGCGTGACCCGCCTCGATCGTCATGTGATCGTCGACCGGTTCTGCCTGCCAGAGTTCGCCGCGCACACGAACGTAGCCGCGCGGCGCCAACGGTTCGACAGCGATGCCCGCCAATCCGATCATCCGCTCAATGATCCGCCGGGAGTCTGGTTCGTAGGCTGAACGCAGCCACGGATAGAGCGCGGCGTCCTTGAGCATCCACACGACCACGAGCGCCACGGCCCCCCATCCCGGCAGAGCGGTCCAGCGCGTGACCGCGGCCACGACCGCAATTGCGAGCAGTAGACCGGGTATCTGATATAGCGCGTATCGTCGAAGGGTCGGTCCGGGCATTGGGTTGTCTGGCACGAGCACTCGATCTTACTGCCATGATGACGCCAACGCCGCCGGGCAGGCGCCACGATGCGAGGTTGCCGGGGCGAGGCGTCTGCCTGGCCAGGCGCGACGAGGGAGCAGACAGGTGGTCTGTGACCGAGGATGCAACGCCGCCAGGCGGGCGCCTCGCCCCGGCAACCCTAGAGGGGATCAACTGAGCTCGTGGCCCAGGCTCGCCAGCGGTCGTGGCGGTGCTCCACGGCCAGGTCCATCCCGAAGCACCCGGTCAGACGCGCGCTGGTCAGCACGTCCGCGATCGGGCCGGCGGCGTGAATCCGACCGTTTGCCAACAGCAACGCGTGCGTGAAGCCGGGTGGAATTTCGTCGACATGGTGGGTGACGACGATGAGGGGCGGGGCGCTCGTGTCCTGAGCAAGTTGGGTCAGAGTTTGGATGAGCTGTTCGCGACCAGCCAGATCGAGACCAGCGGTCGGTTCGTCGAGTACCAGCAGCCCGGGGTCGGTCACCAGGGCACGTGCGAGCAGCACACGCTGGCGTTCACCCGAGGACAACGTCCCGAAGCGTTGGTCGGCGTGTGCGAGGCAGCCGACGCGGGTGAGGCAGGCGCGCGCGTGTTCCCAGTCGGCATCGTCATAGGTGTTCCACCAGTGGGCCAGGGCCGCATGTTTTCCGGCCACCACAATCTGCTCGGCGGTCAGCTTCGGCTGCATCATCCCCGCCAGTGCCGCGCTCGTGACCCCGATGCGTCGGCGCAACGCCCGGACGTCGACGCGTCCCAGTTCCCCGCCCAGTACCCGCACCGACCCCCGGGAGGGGTGCTGATAGAGCGTCGCGATCTGGCACAGCGAACTCTTGCCGCTGCCGTTGGGACCCAGCATCACCCATCGTTCGTTCGCCCGCACCTGCCAGTCGATATTGTCGAGAATGGTGGTGCCGTCGCGCACGAACCGGACCCCGGACATGGTGAGTGCGGTGGTCGACTCCGTCGGTGTGACCACGGTGTGAGTGCCGTGCAGGTGTGGGGGCGTCGGGGGTTAACCGGGTTCTGGGCCCGACGGTGAGGTTGCCATGGGCCGTTTAGCCGTCCTTGATGGCCGTGATCAGGTCGAGCACCGCCTTCTTCCCGTCCGCGAACAGCATGACGGTGTTGTCGGCGGCAAACAGCGGGTTCGGGATGCCCGCGAATCCAGGCGACAGGCTCCGCTTGATCACCACGACGGTGCGCGACTTGTCGACGTCGAGAATCGGCATCCCGGCGATGGGGCTGGACGGGTCGGTCCGAGCCACGGGATTGACGATGTCGTTGGCCCCGATGATGACGGTCACGTCGGTCTGCTCGAACGACGGGTTGATGTCGTCCATTTCGCGCAGCTTGTCGTAGTCGACGTTGGCTTCGGCCAACAGCACGTTCATGTGGCCGGGCATACGACCGGCCACCGGGTGTATCGCGAACTCCACCTCGGTGCCTTGTTCCTCCAACAGGTTGGCGAGGTCACGCACCTGGTGCTGCGCCTGGGCGACGGCCATCCCGTATCCCGGCACGATGACGACGCGCCGGGCCCCGTCGAGCAGCATCGCCACTTCTTCAGGTGACGTGCTCTTCACCCGGCCAGCGTATACCTCATCGGCGTCTTGCACCGGGCCGCTGTCCGGTCCGATGGCCCCCAGCAGCACGTTCATCAACGACCGGTTCATCGCCTTGCACATGATCTGCGTGAGGATGAGCCCCGAAGCGCCGACAAGCGAGCCGGTGATGATCAGGATGTTGTTGTTCAGGACGAAGCCGGTCGACGCGGCCGCCAACCCTGAATACGAGTTGAGCAGCGCGATAGCCACCGGCATGTCCGCTCCGCCGATCGGGATCGTGAGCAGGACGCCGAGCACAGACCCGACCACGACGAGAAGGCCATACGAGGTCAGCTGGCTCGGGTCCGCGACGATCCAGGCCCCCAGCCCGACGGCGACCACGGCCAGTATGACGTTCAACGCCTGCTGGGCGGGAAAGTGCACGGGGTTGTCCGGCAGCATCAAGCCCTGCAGCTTGTCAAAGGCGACCAGGCTGCCCCAAAACGTGACGGAGCCGATGATGCCGGAGGCCACCGTGGCCACGACGGTCTGCGTGCCCGGGTCCGCGGCGTCCGCCAGCACCGCGCCGGCAATGAGCGCCGAGGCGCCGCCGCCGAATGCGTTCAGCAACGCCACCATCTGTGGCATCGCCGTCATCTGGATTTTGAGCGCCAGGGTGGCGCCGATCGTGGCGCCCAGCAGCACCCCGGCCAGGATCAACCCTAGCCCCTGCGCCCCGGCTCCGAACACTTGCCGGTCGGCCAGCGTCGCCACAACGGCCAGCAGCATGCCGGTGGCGCCGAGCAGATTACCGCGGACCGCGGTGCGCGGGTGTGTCAATCCCTTGATGCCGAAGATGAACAGGACCGACGCGAGCAGATAGGTGAAGTCGATGAAGACGGATAGCACGACGGGTCCTAGTCCTTTTTCCTGAACATGGCCACCATCCGATGGGTGACCAGGAACCCGCCGACCACGTTGATCGTGGCCAACACCAAAGCCAGGAACCCGAGAATGGTGGGGAGGGTACCCCCCGCGGCCACTGACAACAGGGCCCCGATGATGGTGATGCCAGACACGGCGTTGCTACCCGACATGAGCGGCGTGTGGAGTAGCGGCGGTACCTTCGTGATGATCTCGACGCCGACAAACACCGCGAGCATGAAGATAGTCAACAGTGGCAGAAACGTGTCCATTGTCTCGTCAGTCCTTGTCCTTAGTCCTCGGTATCAGACAGCAGCTCGCGCACGCGGGGATGCACCACGTCGCCGTCGTGCGAGACCAATGTGCCCTGGGTGATTTCGTCCGAGAGATCGAGTCGCAGCTTCCCGTCCGTGACCAGGTGCAGCAACAGCGTGGACAAGTTCTTGGCGTACATCTGGCTCGCGTGGTACGGCACGGTAGCCGGTAGGTTCGTGGGACCCAGAATGGAGACGCCGTGCGCCACGACGGTCTCGTCCGGTCGCGAGGGCTCGACGTTTCCGCCCCGCTCGGCGGCCAGATCGACCACGACCGCGCCGGGACTCATGCCGGCCACCATCTCGTCGGTGATCAGCACCGGCGCCGGGCGACCGGGAATCAGCGCGGTCGTAATCACGACGTCGCTGGCGGCCACGACCCGGCTCATCATCTCGCGCTGTCGCGCGTAGAACGTCTCGTCCTGGGCTTTGGCGTAGCCCCCCTTGTCCTCAGATGTGCCGGTATCGAGCGGGAGATCCACGAACGTGGCGCCGAGACTCTCCACCTGCTCCTGCACCGCCGGTCGCACGTCGTAGGCTTCGACTTTGGCACCCAGACGACGGGCGCTGGCAATGGCCTGCAGGCCCGCCACGCCCGCACCGACCACGAACACACGGGCAGGGGTGATGGTGCCGGCCGCGGTCATCAGCATCGGAAACATCCGGGGCAGTGTCTCGGCCGCGATCAACACCGCCTTGTAGCCGGCGATCGTGGCCATCGAAGACAGCGCGTCCATGCTCTGCGCGCGCGTGATTCTGGGAATCAGCTCCATCGAGAACGCGGTGACCCCCCGGTCGGCGAGGTCGCGCGCCGCCTGCGGCTCGCCAAGGGGTTCGGAGAATCCGATGACGATCTGTCCCGAACGCAGCCGCGCCAGGTCTCCCCGTCCGTGCACCAGGTTCGCGCCAAGCGCCCGGACCTCCAGAATCGCCTCTGCTTCGGCGAACACCTGGGCACGGTCTGTCGCGAGGCGGGCACCTTTGTCCACGTAGGCGTCGTCGGGGAATCCAGCCGCGCGGCCGGCGCCGGCTTCGACCAGGACATCGAGCCCCGCTCGTGTGAGCGCCGGGACGGTGGACGGTATGGTCGCGACGCGCCGTTCGCCCGGAAGGGTCTCTGCTGGGATGCCGACGATCATGGATTTTGGAGAACCGTGCCCTGGAGGAAGGGGGTACACCCTTCCATTGTTGCTCGGAACGGCGCGATCGTACCACAAGCGGGGCGTGCCGGCAGGAGGTCGACGGGGTGGACAACGGGCGCGGAGGCAGGTACGATACCAGCGCTTAGTGATCAGGCGTCTGGACCGCAGTATCTGCGTGCCGACGAGCTGTTGTTCTGAGGGGTTCTTGGAGGTCATGGGATGAGAAACGCCAGACTTGGTGCGCTGCTCTTCACGCTCGCGGCGGTCGTTGTCATGACCGTTCCGACCCTGGCATCGGCGGAGGTGCCCGACAGCCCGACGTTCCACAAGGACATCGAGCCGATCTTGCAGCGGTCCTGTCAGGTCTGCCACCGACCCAACAACATGGCGCCGATGTCGCTGATGAACTATCAGGAGACGAGGCCCTGGGCGCGGTCGATTCGGACCAAGGTCGAGGCGCGCGAGATGCCACCGTGGCATGTGGATCCCAAGGTGGGAGTCCAGGGGTTCAAGAACGATCGGTCCCTCACCGATGACGAGATCGCCACCATCGGCGTGTGGGTTGATGCGGGCGCGCCTCGTGGCAACGCCGCTGACGCGCCTGCCCCGGCGGAGTTTCAGGAATTCGGTGCCTGGACGATTGAGCCGGACCTGGTCGTGAAGTCTCCGCCGCACACGGTGCCGGCCGAGGCGGGAGACTGGTGGGGCGACTACATCGTCCCGTCGGGGCTTGAGAATGATCGGTACATCCAGGCAATACAGACCAAGGCCGGCGATCTGCGGGTCGTGCATCACGCCTTGACCTACGCTGTGACCGACCCCGAGGCACCACTGGCCGACAGTTCGAGCGATGCGTTCCTGAACGAATACGCGGTTGGCAAGAACGCGGACGTCTACCCGGACGGCACCGGGCGTCTGTTCGAAGCCGACTCGCGGGTGCGGTTCAGCTTCCACTACCACTCGGTGGGCGAAGAAGTCACGGACCAGACTGAGTTGGGCTTGGTGCTCTACCCGGAGGACTACGAGCCGGATCACATCCTCTACTCACGTCAGCTTGGCCAGGCCGGTGAGCTCGACATTCCGGCCGGCCAGGTCACCCGGCACGACGGCTATCAGAAGATGTATCTGCCCGGGAAGCTCACGGCGTTCCAGCCGCACATGCATTTCCTGGGCACGCGGCAGTGTGTCGAGATGATCTACCCGAACGGCTCGACCGAGATGGTCAATTGCGCCAACTTCGACTTCAACTGGCACATCGTCTACAACTACCAGGACGACGTTGCGCCGGTGTATCCGGCTGGGACCACGATGCACGTGATCAGTTACCACGACAACACGTCGGGGAATCGCGGTAACCACGATGCGAAGAACTGGACCGGCGGCGGGAGCCGGACCGTCGACGAGATGGCGTTTGCGTGGCTGAGCTGGCACGACCTCACCGAAGAAGAGTACGCGGCTGAGCTAGAAATCCGGAAAGCCAACACTGACAACGACGAGTAGGACCGCGTATTAACGCGGTTGTCGTCGAGCAAGACATGCCCTCTGAGGGAGCCGAGTCGGTTCCCTCAGGGGGTTTTTCGCAGGGGAAGAGACGGAAGGTGACTATGACGGTTCTTGGCCGGCGGACCCAGCACGCGACCATTCTTGGCGGGGCCGCCATCATACTGGCGGTGAGCGGCGGGGCTCCGGCCACGGCGCAGATCAACTCCCGCGATGTGCCCATCGCGACGCAGCCGCAACAGCGATTCTCCCGAGGTCAAGACGTTCAACCGATCTTCGAGGGATGGACGCCCAGGGACGACGGCGGGTACACGTTCCACTTTGGGTACTTGAACCGCAACTACGCCGAGCGGCCGAATGTGCCGGTGGGGGAAGCCAATTTCTTCTCGCCCGGTGAACCAGACCGCGATCAGCCGACGTATTTCTACCCCCGTATCAATCGATACCAGTTCGAGGTCGTGGTGCCGTCCAGCTTTCCGCAGGACGGAGAACTGGTGTGGGAATTGACCACCCACGGCAGCACGCAGTACGCCTACGGTTGGCTTCAGGCCGAGTGGGAGATCGACGTGAATACGATCACGTCGAACAACCGCACGGGCTTCGGGCGCGGTGTGGACCAACTCTATGGCAACGGCTGGCCATCGGTGAGCGTGGAGGCCAGCCGGTCGTCGGTCGAGGTCGGCCAACCGGTGACCCTCACCGCTCGGATGACAGACGATGACCTGCCGAATCCGGTAGACGAACCTGACCCGGACGCGCCGCCACGGCGTCGGGACCCCACGCTGGTTGCGCCCGATGACGCCCCGGAAATTCCTGACAACATCCCCCATTACACGAAGCCGGGCCCGAAACGCAATCATCTGTCGGTGCGTTGGCTCGTCTTTCGAGGTGGCGCTGACGCGACGTTCGAGCCCTACGGATATCACGAGTGGGAGGAGGGTATGCCGGGCGATGGCTGGACATCGGGAACATTCGAGTCCACCGTCACGTTCGACGAACCCGGCACGTACACGCTGCGTGCGTTCGCTAGCGACGCGATGCTCATCGTGCACGGCAACGTCACCATTACCGTCACCGAGTAGGGAAAGGGGGCGCGCCGCCCCCCCTTCCGCCATCCTCGCCGGGTCCTCGCGCCCGGGCTGCCGCCTGTCGCGGTCGCGCATCAGCAATGTCTAGCCCTGTACTGACCATTCGAGCCGTGCGAACGCGTGCGGTTGCTGCGCCGCTCGCGCGTCCGCTACGCACCGCCTCAGGCACGATTCCCGAATCGCCGCTGCTCCTGATCGATGTGCTGTCGGAGCAGGGG
>CAUZAY010000157.1:0-9739 GCA_963577695.1 Vicinamibacteria bacterium
CAACGCACCAGACGGAAGGCTCGTAAGGCGGCCGGCAAGGCGATTGCACCTCCAGGGCGGTTCTTGTTGCGAGCCGTGCGGTCACTGCCGCTGATGCAGAGTCGTGTCATCCCGTGGCTCGTTCGGCAGGAAATCGACGAGGTGCCAGCCGGGCGCGAAGTGGGGTTGATGCGTCGGGAGCTGCGCCGGGTGGCGAGGAGCCGCACGCCGATCATCGTCGGTCCCTGGTTGTCGGAGGTGGGATTCGAGGTCCTCTACTGGATTCCGTTTCTCAACTGGGCCGTCAAGGAGTTCGAGCTCGGGCGGGACCGATTGATCGTGGTGTCTCGTGGCGGCGCCCACTGCTGGTATCGGGATCTGGCGGAGCACTACGTCGACGTGTTTGACCTCATGTCGGTCAAACAGTTCAGGCGCCGCAACGAGGGTCGCTGGCAGGATGGCGGTAACCAGAAACAGATGGAGGTCAGTGACTTCGACGATCACATCGTCGAGTTGGTGAAGGAACGGCAGGGGGTCAAAGACGTCACCGTGTTGCACCCCGCCGTCATGTATCGCCTGCTGCGATACTACTGGTATGAGAAGGGCGCTATCAGCCTGTTGCGAAAACATGCGGTCTATCGAAAGATGCCGGCGATCGACGTCGCATCGATCCTCACCACGTTGCCCAAGGACTACGTGGCGGTCCGGTTTTATTTTCGGCCCTCGTTTCCAGACACGCCCGAGAACCGGGCGCTGGTGGGCCGGTTTATCCGGACATTGGCGCGGCGCACGCCCGTCGTGTTACTGAATCCCGGTCTCAGTTTGGACGACCATGAGGACTTTGATCCCGGGATCGGCATGGGCGTGCACAAGATCGACCACCTGATGACCCCGACCCGGAACCTGGAGGTCCAGAGTGCGGTGATCGCCAACGCGCGCGCGTTCGTCGGCACCTACGGCGGGCTGGCGTATCTGGGACCGTTCTATGGCGTTCCGTCGATCGGTCTCTTTTCAAATGAAGAAGAGCTCGTGGCCACCCATCTCGACGTCTCCCGACGGTTGTCGCGTCGACTCGATACGCCACTCGTGACCCTGGACGTGCGCGAGGTTGCGATGGTCGAGATGCTATTCGACACGCTGGACCCGGACGGCCAGGAATCGACGTCTCCGTCGGAGTCCGCCGTGGCTGCGACGTCTTCGTCATGACGTTGTTCAACAGGCAATCCACCCGGAATCGCTGATGCTCCTATTCGACCGAGACCCGCACCGCGATGATTCTGACAACTGAACGATTGAAGGATTACCGTGGCCGCGTGGCGATGGTCGACGGCGCGTTCGATCCGCTCCATCACGGTCACATCGCTTACTTTCGTGCCGCCAAGGCGGTCGGCGGGACGCTGCTGTGCAACCTGGCGCCCGACAGCTACGTGTCGGCCAAACATCCGCCCCTGCTCGATGCCCCGCGGCGCGCTGAGGTCATCGATGCGCTCGCCGACATTGACTACACCCACGTCAGCCACGCCGACACTGAAACGGTGTTGCGCGAGCTGCGTCCTACTCACTACATCAAGGGCCAGGACTGGGCCGGGCGGCTGCCACCCGAACAGGAGCGAATTTGCGCGGAACAGGGTACCGAGATCGTCCTGCTGGACACCGTACTCGACTCGTCCACGGCACTACTGGGCAAGTATCGCCCGCCGTCTCCGGACGGTGAAGGAGAAGTCAGCGCCTTCGAGCAACTGGTGGCCGATCAGTGCCCCGTTGAGTCCGGCCACTACGATGCCGAGTACTTCGTGAGCGATTGGCGTGAGGGCAACAACGACTACACGATCGCGGCGCGGCGCAAAATCGAGGGCCGCCACCCGGAAGTGATCAAGGAGGTGTTTCAGCCGACGCGCGTGCTGGACGTCGGTTGTGGTCCCGGCGTTCTGTTGTTCCTGTTGCAGGAACAGGGCATCGTGGCTGACGGCGTCGATTTCAGCCCCAGTTGCAAGGAACTGGCGCCGCCCGAGGTGAAGGAGCGGATCGCGATCGGCACCACGGCCGACCAGGATCTGTTCGGCGACGACTCCTACGACCTCGTCATCTGCCGGGAGGTGATGGAGCACTTGACCGTGCTACAAGTACGGGACACGGTGCGCAATTTGTGCCGGGTCAGCTCACGCTACGTCTATGTGACGACTCGGTTTCACCCGGACCCGGCCGGGCTGCTGGATGTGACCACCCAGTTCGAGGTGGACCCGTCGCACATCACCCTGCTGAACAAGGACTTTCTGCGGGTGATGTTCGTGCTCGAGGGGTTCCGCCGACGGCTGGACCTCGAGTCGACTATCGATTGGATGGGCAAGGGACGGGTGCTGGTCTACGAGAAATCGGAGCCGACGGCGTGAGCGACCAGACGGCCGTCGGGCCCGGTCGCGCGGACGGCGTGCTCGGGTACCACCTCAACCCGCTCACCTGCGGAGTGGCGAAGTTCAATCTGTTGCTCGCCCGCCACCTGCAGGTGCCGATGCTCAGCGTGTTCGATCGTCGGGCCGTTTCGATGGCACATCCGGTGCTGTCGCTCAAGCAGTCAGAGTTTACCGATGCCGACAGCGTCGCGCTCGCTGCCCTGCTCGAGACCGTATCCTGGCGTGGGGCGTTCAGCCTGTTTCTGCACGCCTGGACCGACACCCCGGTAGAGCGGTCGCTCCTCTCGCGAGCTACCGCCGTGTATTGCGGCAACGCGGAACTCGTCGCCCAGTTGCGGGCGCAGCGGCCGGACGTGCAGGACTCCTGGTGTCCGTCGACCTTGCTCGAGCCGCAGCGCTTCCGGCCCGACGGGCTCTCGGTATTCGCGTTCGGTATGGCGCACAAGGTGCGGTCCGAGCTACACCAGACGGTGCACACGCTGTTGGAGCGGACCGGCCAGCCGTATTCCGTGTATCTCTCCACTGCGCTGCACGAGGGAACCGCGTTCGACGAGCGATTCACGGTGGTCTTCGATGAGTTGCAGGACATCTACGGTGAGCACATCTATTTTCTTGGGTACATGTCTGATACGGCGGTCTACAACTATCTGATCGACACGACATTCTTCGCCGCCTTCTTCGACAAGGGGGTGCGGGCCAACAACACCACCGTGAACGCCGCGATGGCCTGCGGGTCGGTCGTGCTCACAAACTTCGATGCCTACTCGCCCGGCGCGTTCGAGCACATGCACAATGTGATCGATATCCACCGGTGCAAGACGCTGCCGACGGAGCCGGACCCGCTGCAGTCCATCGCCGACAACGCGCGGGCGACAGCGTCCGGCGCGCTGGGCTGGGATGCCCTGGTGTCCCGCATACGCGGCTAGCCATCCATAGTTCTTCACCTACTCGACGAGGAGAATCGGACGATGTCACGCGAATTGAAGCTGGGGCAGCACGTCGTGAACGACGAGAACCCTACCTATGTGATTGCGGAGGTCGGGCACAACCATCAGGGCAAGCTCGAGACGGCCAAGGAGATGTTCCGGCAGGCGCAATCGTGCGGCGTCAGCGCAGTGAAGTTGCAAAAGCGGGACAACCGGACCCTCTTTACCAAGGCGGCCTTCGACAAGCCGTACGAGAACGAGAACAGTTTTGGCGCGACCTACGGTGAGCATCGTGAGGCCCTCGAGTTCGGGCGCGAGGAGTATGCCGAGCTGAAGGGGTATGCCGCCGAACTGGGGCTGGATTTTTTTGCCACCGCGTTCGACATACGCAGCGCCGACTTTCTCGAAGCGCTGGGCATGCCCGCGTACAAGATCGCGTCGGCCGACCTGCGGAACCTGCCGCTACTACGGCACGTCGCGGCGTTTGGGAAACCGGTGGTCGTGAGCACGGGCGGTGGGACGATGGAAGACGTCGAACGCGCCTACGACACGGTAATGGCGATCAATACGCAGCTCTGCATCATGCAGTGCACGTGCGGCTATCCGGTGGAGTTCGATGAGCTCAACCTACGGGCGATCGAGACCTTTCGCCAGCGATTCCCAGATATCGTCGTCGGTTACTCCGGGCACGACAATGGCATCGCCATGCCGATCGTCTCCTACGTGCTGGGCGCGCGCGTCATCGAGAAGCACTTCACCCTGAACCGGGCCATGAAGGGCACCGACAACGTCTTCTCGCTCGAGCCGGTCGGCATGCGCAAGATGACCCGCGACCTCGAGCGGGCGCGTCTGAGCCTGGGCGACGGAAAGAAGGTTGTCTTTCCGAGCGAGACGGGGCCGGTGCTGAAGATGGGGAAGAAGCTGGTCGCGGCCCGCGACCTGCCGGCCGGACACACGCTGTCCTCGGATGACATTGCCGTGAAGTCGCCCGGCGACGGGCTCGCCCCGGTTGAAATCGACCGCGTGATCGGGTCGGTCACCAAGGTCGCGTTGACGACCGACGACGCGCTGTCGCTCGAACAGCTTGAGCTCGCGCGCGAAGGCTAGGGCACTAGCATCCGTGGCCGGTCTCGTCCACGGGCCCGCCCATGCCCGCTGGCGGTCCGGACAAGCCCCGTCTCATGGAAAATCAGTTTCAACTCGATGATACGGTCGCCGTCGTGACCGGCGCGTCCGGCATGCTGGGGCCGATCTGGGTTGGCGCGCTCCTGGATGCCGGCGCGCGGGTGTTTGCCCTCGACCTTGAGCGGGCGTCGGTGAGTTCCGGCCTGCAGACGCTGCTGGATCGGTACTCTCAGGTGACGCATTCGACCGGCGCCCCACGACTCCGTCTGCACCACGCCGACGTGATGGATCGGGACTCGCTTGTGGTGGCCCAGGCCGCCTGCGCCGGGACGATGGGGGTGGCGTCGGTGCTCGTCAACAATGCCGGCATCGACCAGCCGGCCTCCACTGATCGCGCGGCTTCCTATCGGATGGAAGACGTCCCGATGGACGTCAGCCGTGCGATTCTCGAAGTCAATACCCTCGGGACGTTCCAGGTCTCCCAGGTGTTTGGGGGCGAGATGGTCAAAGCGCGACGTGGTTCGATCATCAACATCGGCTCGCTCTACGCCAGCGTGTCGCCGGACCTTCGCCTGTACGACCACATGAACCTGGACCCACCGTTCTTGAAGCCGCCCGCCTATGGCGCCTCGAAGGCAGCCGTGGTCAATTTGACCCGGTATCTGGCGACGGCGTGGGGACCATACGGGGTCCGCGTTAACGCGCTGTCCCCCGGCGGCGTGCTGGGTGCCCAGGACCCTGAGTTCCAGCGCAAGTTCAACGACCGGGTGCCACTCGGCCGAATGGCCGAGGCCGCAGACCTGACCGGCCCACTCCGGTTTCTCGCGTCCGACGCCTCGGCCTACGTCACCGGCACCGAGTTGCGGGTCGACGGCGGCTTCACCGCCTGGTAGGGGTTACCTGGCGGCCTGCTGGGCCACGCCAACAGCCCATAGCACGAAAAGGATCTCATTGAGATGCACGCAACGTCGTTGATACCGTCGCACGTGCCGAACTGGATCGACGGTCGAGAGCAAGACGCGAAGGAGGGGCACGAGCTGCCGAATCTGAATCCGGCCACCGGCCGCCAACTCTGCACCGTCGCGCGCTCTACCCGGGCCGATGTCGAGGACGCCGTCGAGGCCGCGCGCCGCGCACAGCCGGACTGGGCCGGCATGACCCCCGTCGCCCGGGGTGATCTGCTCCGCGAGGCGGCGTTACTGATGCGTGAGCGGAGCGACCAGTTCGCGGAGATCGTGTCACTTGAAACCGGAAAGTCTCGGCAGGACGCTCGTGGAGAGACGGGTGCCGCGGTCGAGATGGGGCTGTTCGTCGCGGGTGAAGGACGCCGTTTCTATGGCAAGACGACGACGAGCGCGGTGCCCCACCGGACGTCGCTGGTCGTCAGGCAGCCGCTCGGGGTCGCTGGTCTGATCATTGCGGCCAACACCCCGATCGCCAACGTCGCCTGGAAGGCCTATCCCGCACTGCTGTGCGGGAACGCCGCGGTGATGAAAGCGTCCGAGGATACGCCCGCCACCGCGTGGGCCGCGGCGAAAGTGTTCGACGAGGTCGGCATTCCACCCGGTGTGTTCAACGTCGTTCAGGGCTATGGACCGGAAGCGGGAGCGCCGCTCGTGGAGCATCCCGACGTCGACCTGATCAGCTTCACCGGGTCGTGCGGCGTCGGTCGGCAGATTCAGGCCACCGCTGGCGCGCGTCTCGCCAAGGTCTGTCTGGAACTTGGGGGGAAGAACCCGCTCATCGTCTGCGACGACGCCGACCTCGACCGAGCCGTCACGATTGCCGGTCTGTCCGCGTTCAGCAACGCCGGCCAACGATGTGCCTCTGGCAGCCGACTCATTGTGTTCGACGCGGTCTACGACCGCTTCAAGACGCAGTTGCTGGAGTACACCCGGGACCTGACGCTCGGTCCGGCCGACGAGGACGACCTCGGGCCGGTCATCAATCAGAGACAGCTCGACAACATGGTGTCTGCCGTCGACCGGGCCCGCGCTGCTGGCGCCACCGTGCTGATCGGCGGCGGACGGATGGTGGACGACGCCCACCGCGACGGGTTCTACATGACCCCGACGCTGCTCGAGGGCGCCGCCAGCGATGCCGAAATCTCTCAAGCCGAGCTGTTCGGACCGATCGCCTGCCTGTATCGGGTGGCCGACTTCGAAGAAGCGATCGCTCTGGCAAACGCTTCGCCGTTCGGACTCACCGCCGCCATCCACACCGCCAACGTCGACCGGGCGATGACGTTCCTCAGTCGCATCAAGTCCGGTGTCGCGTCCATCAACGGAGGCACCTACGGCAGCGAGCCGCACATGCCGTTCGGGGGGCTTCGTCAGTCGGGCACGGGATGGCGTGAGGCTGGGACCGAAGCGCTCGACGTCTACTCGGACTGGAAGACCATCTACATCCATGCCGACCCCGGGGCCGTCTAGCATCTTGCCGTCTACGATCTCTGCACCGTCCTGCGTCGCGTTCATCCCGGCGCGCAGCGGGTCGACCCGTGTGCCCGGCAAGAACGTCCGGGTGCTGGGTGGTCATCCGCTCCTCGCCTACACGATTGCGAGTGCCCTCGACTCCGGGGTATTCCGGGCGGTCGTGGTGTCGACAAACGACGAGGCCACGGCGGAGATCGGGCGGCACTACGGCGCCGACGTGCCGTTCCTCAGACCTGAGGCGATGGCCGGCAAGCGGTCTCCCGATATCGAGTGGGTCGAGCATGGGCTGGGTGCGTTGCGGGCCGCGGACCGCGCCTTTGACTGTTTCGCCATTCTCAGACCCACCAGTCCGTTCCGGACCGCCGACACGATCCGTCGGGCTTGGTCCGTGTTTCGGGGTGCGGATGGCGTTGATTCGCTTCGGGCGGTGGAGCGGGTGCGTCAGCATCCCGGCAAGATGTGGGTGATTCGGGGCGACCGGTTGCTCCCGTTGCTTCCGTTCGGTCCGGCGGAGCAGCCATGGCACAGCAGCCAGATGCCGTCGCTGCCGGAGGTCTGGGTGCAGAATGCGAGCCTTGAGATTGCCTGGAGTCGGGTGGCGCTCGAGGGGCGTACCATCGCCGGTCACACCCTCGTGCCGTTCAAGACGGACGAGCGGGAAGGGTTTGACATCAATGAAGAATGGGATTGGCGGCTTGCCCAAGAGCTGGTCGCTGGTGGGGACTGGACGCTGCCGCCCGTGAGCCGGGCGGCGTTTGGAGGATGAATCGAGATGGGTGAATCGCAGCTCGAACAGGTCG
Organism: Vicinamibacteria bacterium; assembly: GCA_963577695.1. Taxonomy (GTDB): domain Bacteria; phylum Acidobacteriota; class Vicinamibacteria; order Vicinamibacterales; family UBA8438; genus UBA8438. The sequence goes on from CAUZAY010000157.1 coordinate 7,677, forward strand.
AATCAGACGAGCTGTTCTACGTACCACGGGCGGCATTCGAGAGGCTGCTCGAGAGTGGTCTGGACGCACGACGGCGTGCCGCGGTGTTCGCCGCCTACACGCGTATCAACGTGCTCTACATGATAGCGCGCGCCTGGTCAGGCCATCCAGGCACCTGCCTCAGTGCGACCGATATCATGACCTGGCTCTTCTTGCAGAAGATGCAGGGATTGGATCAGGGAGAGGACCGGTGCGACTTCTTTTTGTCATCCAAGGGACACGACGCGCCGGCGCTGTACGCCGTGTTGACCGGCCTGGGACTACTCGACTTCGAGCTATTGCACGCGCTGCGCCGGGTCGACGGGCTGGCCGGGCATCCTCACGTCGAGACGCCCTTCATCCAGGCGAATACCGGGTCGCTGGGTATGGGCATCTCGAAGGCGAAGGGGATCGCCACGGCCAATCGGCTCCGGGGCCAGCGTCGGCGAATCTTTGTGCTCACCGGCGACGGCGAACTGCAGGAAGGTCAGATCTGGGAGTCGCTCGGATCCGCGGTCGAACTGGGACTCGACGAGATCACCGTGATCGTCGACCACAACAAGATTCAGTCCGACACCTGGGTGGAAGACGTGGGTCCTCTCGGCGATCTCGAGGCGAAGTTCGCCAGCTTTGGCTGGCGGGTCGCCCGCTGTGACGGTCATGACTTCGCGGCGCTCGACACTGCCCTCGCCGACCTGGACGCCACTCCCGGCCTGCCGCAGGTGCTTATTGCCGACACGGTCAAGGGAAAGGGGGTCTCTTTCATGGAAGGGCCGGCGGCCCTCGCCGCCGACTCGTTGTATCTGTTCCATAGTGGTGCGCCCAACGAAGAGGCGTACGCCACGGGGGCGGCCGAGTTGACTGCGGCAGCTCGCGACCGCCTGCGCGAGGCCGGTCTGGGTGAGCTGGTGCTCGAGACCGCCCGCCGACCGCCGCGCAAACCGGTGCTGGAGGTCGAGCGTCTCGTGAACGCGTATGGCCGCGCACTCGTCGAGCACGCTCGCCGCAACCCTGCTATCGTCGCGCTCGACGCCGATCTGGTCAAAGATTGCGGTCTGCTCGAGTTTCGGGACCGGTTCCCCGATCGGTTCGTCGAATGCGGGATCGCCGAGCAAGACATGGTGTCGCAGGCTGGGGCCATGGCGCGCCAGGGCCTGGTGCCGGTCGTCCACTCGTTTGCCTGTTTTCTCTCGGCTCGGCCGAACGAGCAGATCTACAACAACGCGAGCGAGGGGACGAAGGTCATTTACGTAGGGTCGCTGGCCGGCTTGCTTCCTGGTGGACCGGGACATTCGCACCAGGCGGTCCGCGACATCTCCGCCTTGGCTGCCATCCCGAACCTGATCCTCATCGAACCTTGCACCGAGGTCGAATCGGCGGCCGCGCTGTCGTTCTGTCTGGAGCAGACGACTCAGAGCAGCTACATCCGTCTGGTGTCGCTCGGCTGGCCCGTGCCGTTTGCGCTGCCGCCCGACTACACGCTCGAGCTCGGTGTCGGCACCGTGGTTCGGCCTGGCCGCGATATCGCACTCATCGGCGCCGGGCCCTGGCTGTTGAGCAACGCGTATCACGCGGCCGAGCGCCTCCAGGCCGAGCACGGTGTGCACGCACGAGTCATTGACCTTCCATGGTTGAATCGGGTCGATGCCGCCTGGCTCCGGGGGGCGGTGGGCGATGCGCAACGGGTCTTCACGCTCGACAACCACTACGTCGACGGCGGTCAGGGCCAGATGCTTGCGAGCCGGATTGCCCAGCTCGGGCTTGCGGTCCCAGTGACCGCCATCGGTGTTCGCGAACTACCAGTGTGCGGCACGAACGACGAGGTGCTGGCGCACCACCAGCTCGATGTCGGCGGCTTGGTGTCGTCCGTGGCCGCGGCCCTGAAGGCGTAGCAGGAGCTGGACCGGAAACACGGCACAGTTCGAACTTGTGGAGCGCATCCGACTTTTCAGCGTCATCGCCGCTTCCGGGGCCGGCGGCGCCGAACAGGTCTTTGCGACGCTCCTGCAAGGGCTCGACCCGGAACGGTTCGAGATCGTCGTAGC
>CAUZAY010000158.1:0-9615 GCA_963577695.1 Vicinamibacteria bacterium
CCACGTTGAGCGAAGCGGTGACCGGGGCGCGGCTCACGGTGGGGCCGCCGTTCTTCACGAAGTGGATGATGCCGATCGGCCTCATCCTCTTGACGCTGACCGGCATCGGTCCCCTCCTGGCGTGGCGGCGGTCGAGCACCTCGAATCTGGTGTATCAGTTCACCTGGCCGGTGTCGGTGGCGCTCGCGACCGGGGCTGGGCTCTATGCGTTGGGGTTTCGAGTCTGGGTCTCGGGTGTCTGTTTCGCGCTGTGTGGGTTCGTGGTGGGCACGATCGGGCAGGAGTTCATTCGCGGCGCGTTCGTACGGCGGGAGGCGACTGGCACGGATCTGTTCACCGCCCTCGTGGGGCTGGTCGGGCGGTCGCGTCGACGGTACGGCGGGATGATCGTGCATGTGGGCATCGTGCTGATGTTTCTGGGGTTCGCCGGGTCCGGCTACAAGCTCGACTCGCAGGTGCTGCTGCGGCCAGGCGATACACACGACATCGGCCGCTACAGCATCCAGTACGACCGACTCAGCACGAACACCGACGACCAGAAGCAGATGATCACGGCCCATATGACCGTGTTCGAGGACGGCGTCAACGTCGGTGGCCTGACGCCGGCGCGATGGTATTTCTTCAAGCACGAGAGTGAGCCGACGACGGAAGTGGGCATCCGGCACACGGTGTCCGAGGATCTGTATATCGTGCTGGCGGGGTATGAGGTTGGCAATCAGGCCGGGAGTTTTCAGATTACGGTCAATCCGCTGGTGAACTGGATCTGGTTCGGCTTCACCGTGTTGGCGCTGGGCACCGGCCTCGCGCTGCTGCCGGAGAGTGCCTTCGCGTATGCCGCGGCGACGGTGCCGGCGGGGACGGCGACGGCCTCGATGGCGCTGCTGGCCGCCGTCCTGACGCTCGGTCCGACCTCGGTCGCCGCGCAGCCGCTGGGGCTTCAGGGCGCGCAGCAGGAAGTCAACGTGCCGGCCAGCGATCTGGAGATCGATCTGCGCCGGTCGCTCGTGTGTATGTGCGGCAGCCCGGGTTGTGGCAAGAAGATTCTCGCGGAATGCGTGTGTGCCGAGGCGGCGGCGACCCGCGAGGAGCTCAAGGGACTGGTGGCTGAGGGCCTGACCCGTGACGAGGTGCTGCGGTTCTACATTGACAAGCATGGAAGCCAGGAAGCGCTCGCCATGCCGCTCGACGAGGGGTTCAACCGCCTGGCGTGGTTGTTTCCGTATCTACTCGCCGCCGCGGGCGCGGTCGCGCTGGGCGCGGCGCTCGTTCGCTGGACCCGCGACGGGCGGAATCTCCAGCCGACCACCGGGCACGCCGAGGCCGACAGCCTGCTTGAAGCGCGTCTGGACGATGAACTCCGGAACCTCGACTAGTGTGATGTCGGCCGCGTTCGGCCGTCGAGGCATCCTGCCCCACCGCGTGGCTCGCGCCTTTCTAGCCGCCCTCGGCGCTTGACCGGATCCATGACCCCTTCCGCCGTTTCCTCGTTTCGCCCCTGGCACCTGTTCGTCCTCGCCGCGCTGGTGGCGGCGACCGTCGTCATCCTCGTTGCCAGACCATCCGATCCGGTGGTTGCGGTGTTGTTGACGCTGGCGATCGGCGCCGGCGGATTCGTCGGACTGATGACCTACCGGACCATCAAGCCGCTGACCCAACGGGACTTCGTGGAAGCGACGACGATGGCCGGTTCGCGCACGCGGGCCGCGGTTGAGCGGGAGAAGACGCTCGTGTTGCGCTCGCTCAAGGAACTCGAATTCGACCGCGCCATGGGGAAGGTGTCCAGTCACGATTTTGACGAGATGGGGGGCCGGCTTCGCACCCGTGCGATCAGCCTGATGAAGCAGTTGGATGTCCAGGAGGTGAATTTTCTGCCCCTCATCGAGCAGGAGCTCCGGAACCGCCTGGAAGCCGCTGGGGAGGACCCGGACGCGGCCGCCGTGGCGTCGTCCGCGCCGTTGTCGTCTGGAGACCTCGTCTGTGAAAGCTGCGAGACGTCGAATGACCGTGACGCTTGCTTTTGCAAAGGGTGTGGGAAGCCGCTGTGAGATACGCCTCGCTCGCGCGCGTGATCCTGAGCACGGCTCTGTGCGGTCTGGCCGCCACGGTCTCCGCCCAGCCGAATCCGATCCAGATGTCCGGCATTCCCCGGCCTGACTCCAACCTGGCGGACGAAGCGATTACGGTGCGGGTCATCCGCGGTTCGTTTGCGAACAACGTGACGGGGCACGCGGTCGAGCTTCGGGCCGGCGATGACGTGTCCACGACCATGACCGATGGAGAGGGCCGGGCCACGTTCACGAGTCCGAGTCCTGGCGTGCAGGTGACCGTTGCGACGACACTCGATGGCGCGGCGCTGGTGTCGCAGCCGTTCGCCGCCCCCGGTCTGGGCGGGGTGGCGGTGTTGCTGGTTGGCGCTGCGGGCGGTGGAGACGCCGGGGATGCCGTCGCCGACGCACGACCCAGTGTGCCGGCTCGGCCGGGACGGGTCGCGTTCGCGCAGGACTCACGGATTCTGATCGAGCTGGGCGAGGAAAACGTCGAGGTCTACTACTGGCTGGACGTGCTCAACGTCGAGGACTCGCCGGTTGAGCCCGACACGCCGTTCGAATTCTTCCTGCCCGCTGGCGCGCAGGGCGCGACCATTCTGCAGGGATCGAGCCCGCGAACCCTCATTGACGGCCCGCGGGTCTGGGTGTCCGGTGGATTTGCCCCAGGCGTGACCCCGGTGCTCGTGGCGTATATCCTGCCCTACTCCGGCGGCACGCTGGCGTTCTCGCAGTCGTTCCCGGCCGATTTCGCGCAATTGCTCGTGTTCACGCAAAAGTGGGGCACGATGGATGTGGCGTCGACCCTGATTGACCAACGCGGGGAGATGGGGGCGGATGAGACCGGCGGGGCGCCGATGCTGTGGGGCGCCGGCGGCAGCGTGCCGGCGGGTCGCCTGGTGACCTTGGAGGTGACCGGATTGCCCCACCACAACGCGTGGCCACGAATCATCGCTTTGTCGCTGGCCGGACTCATTGTTGCGGTGAGCGTCTGGACGTCGAAGGGCATCGGTGGGCACGATCCGGCATCCCGGGGGGGCGACACGCTGCAGGGTCGTCGGGAGCATTTGTTCACAGAGCTGGTGAAGGTGGAACGACAGCAGCGTCGTGGCAAGATCGGGAAGACGCGGTACGGCACGCGCCGGGCCGAGTTGACCGAGCAGTTGCAGTCCGTGTTGCGTGACCTCGATGAAGGGCTGTCGCTCGACACCGCGGTTTCCGCCCCGTCCACGCCGGCGGCGATGACCTAACCGACCTCTGCCGTGCCTCCACTGCAGACCACTGACTTCACGCAAGTCACGCTCTCCGGCGTATCTCGACACTACGGTCGTCGACGAGCGCTGTCTCGTGTGAACCTGGTCCTGTCGGCGGGAGAGATCATCGGGGTGCTGGGGCCGAACGGCGCCGGGAAGTCGACGCTGCTCGGGGTGCTCTCGACTCTCGCGGAGCCTTCCAGTGGGGATGTGCTTTACGGCGATCTCACCGCGTCGGCGGGGGGCGCCCCGTTGCGCGCCCAGGTCGGGTTCCTCTCTCACGACTTACAGCTGTATCCCGAGCTCACGGCACGCGAGAATCTGGAGTTCTTTGCCGGTCTCTATGGGCTGGATCGTCCCGCCGAGCGGGCCCATGAGGCGCTAGCCAAGGCCGGTCTGTCCGAGCGATCCGACGACATCGTCGAGGGCTTCTCACGTGGCATGCGACAACGGCTGGCGCTCGAGCGCACGCTGCTCCACGCGCCGCGGCTCGTGCTCTTCGACGAGCCGTTCACGGGCCTTGATGACGCGTCGTGCGGGGCCCTCGTCACCCGGTTACAGCAGCTGCGGACTGCGGGCCGTATCGTTGTCTTGGCCACCCACGACCTGGACGTCGTCAGCCAGGTGCTGGATCGCGCCGTGTTGCTGCGGATGGGACGACTCCGCGAACTCGGGTCCACGGGCTCGCTACGAGAGCGCTACCGGGCCGCGCTGGCGGAAGCGCCGCGGGGTCGGCGGCCGGTGCAATTCGGACCGTCGGGGTCCGGGCCGGGGGCGTCACCGGCATGAAGCGATTTCTCCAGGTGGCGTGGCTGGTGGTCCGCAAGGACCTCCGAGTCGAGTCCCGGAACAAGGAGATGTTGCTCACGACCCTGTTCTTTGCGGTGTCGTGCGTCCTGGTGTTTTCGTTCGGCTTCGTCCGGGGCGGGGAAGCGATCGAGGGCTCGGCCTCGGGTGTCCTGTGGATCACGATCGCCTTCTCGGGGACGCTCGCGCTGGGGCGCGCATTCGAGCGGGAGCGTCATCATGACGCGCTTCGCGGGCTCCTGATGGCGCCGGTGGATCGCCCGGCCATCTATGTCGGCAAGCTGGTTGGCGTCTTGCTGCTGCTGGCCCTGGTCGAGGCGCTGGTCGTCGTGATGGTCGCGTTCCTGTTTCAAGCCCCGCTCTTTCGGCATGGCTGGTGGCTGCTCACGCTGCTGAGTTTGGGCACCATCGGGTTTGCCAGCGTGGGGACACTGTTTTCCGCCATGCTGCTCAGGACTCGGAGTCGCGCCGTGCTGTTGCCAGTGTTGCTCTATCCGGTCACGATACCGGTGCTCATCATGGGCGTGAGCGGTACGTTCGCGCTGGTGCAGCCGGAGCCCGACCTGGTCCTGGCGCGGGTGTGGGTGAGCTTGCTGTTCTTTTTCGACATCGTGTTCGTGACCTTGGCGTTATGGACATTCGAGCCCGTCATGACAGAATGATGGTCGGTTGGGGCCGGGCCTAAGGACCCGTGCAGGAACCTATTCCTGCGCGGCCCTAACCTCAAGGATCCTCTATGAGCAGGCGTCTGTTTCCCTGGTTGATTGGTCTGTCGCTGGTCTTCTTTGTGGTGGCGCCGATCCTCATCGTCCGCGCCCCGCTCGAACAGGAGATGGGCCTCATCCAGAAGATTTTCTATTTCCACTTCTCGGCCTGGATGGCGATGTACCTGGGTATCTGTGTCCTTGGTATCTCCAGCGCGCTGTTCTTGTTCCGACGGAAGCCCGCCGTCGATCGACTGGCGGTGTCAGCGGCCGAGGCGGCCATCCTCTTCGGACTGATGGGGCTGATCACGGGGCCGATCTGGGCCGTGAAGTCGTGGGGAGTGTGGTGGAACTGGGACGCGAGGACCACCATCGCCCTCATCCTCGAGCTGATTCTGGTCGCGTATCTGCTCCTACGCAGCTACGGTGGGCCTGGGTCGGACCGGCTGGCCGCGGGTCTTGGCATGTTCGCGATGGCGAACCTGCCGTTTCTGTATATCTCGACCAACATCTGGCGCACGATTCATCCACCGACATCGGTCGTGCCGACGTTGCCGGTTGATTTCGGTATTCCGCTCTGGTGGTCGTTTGCCGGTTTCATCGTGCTCTGCCTGGCTTTGCTCACGGCCCGAGTACGGCTGGAAGAGCAGCGAGCGACGCTGGATCGGTTGTATCTCGCATTGGAGGACGAGTAGTGCATCTGGGTGACCTGACCGGTGTCTCGCAGGAGGAGGCACGCCGCTGGCGCCGCGTGGCGCTGGTGCTGTTCCTCATCGCGGGTCTGGGCGGGCCGGCCGGCCAGACCGTCGATGCCGCGCAGCCAGCGGAGCAGTCGGTCCCAGACGGATTCGTGCCGATGGACGACGTGCCGGCCGAGGAACAGCTGCCTGCGGCGCCGTTGTTGGCGGCGGCCTACATCGTGGTGTGGGTGCTGGCCATCGGTTACCTCTGGACCATCTGGCGCCGGCTTGGCAGCGTCGAGAAGGAACTCGCCGAGGCGTTGCGACGAGTTGGGGAGACCGACGGAGCCTGACGACCGGGCCGACGCCTCTACGATTCACTCATGCCAGCCGGACATTTCGTTTACGTGCCCGCCATCTTGCTCTTCGGGCTGGTCGCCGGGTGGATTCTCGGGTCGCGCGCGGCGGCGGATGCCTACGCGGCTGAGTTGCGCCGTCGAGAAGAACGCGCCGCCCGAAAAAAGGCCACCGATTCCAGTTCCCGGCCGACCGGCACCTAGCAGCCCGTGGTGAAAGTGCCGCTGCATTCGACGAGCACTGAATCCCGCCGACCTGCGTTGTTCATCGGTCAAATACTGCCGGTATTTTCGCTCTTCTCGTATTGCTCGGCGGGCCCAGCGCCCGTCTCGGTACCACGCGGCACTTTCAGCACGGGCTGCTAGTGTCCGCCCCCGGGGCGCAGCACCACCGCCCGGCTATTCAGCCGGTTCGACGACCACCGTGACGTCGACCGTGGCGGTCAACACCGAGTCATCGGCAACGGCTCGCAGGACGTAGGTCCCCGGCACACTGAAGCTGGCAGTGGTGGTCGCTCGGCCGTTTTCCAGTGGCGGCAGCCTGGGGGCGAACGCCACCGAGCCAGGGCCCCGATGCTGGAGCCAGGTGACGGCGAGGCCGGTGGCGACCGCCGCTCGCGGATTCAACACGTTCTGCTGGTCCGGACCAGGGCGGCCGCGGCGGTCCCCTCGTCGGGCCGCCGCCTCAGGATTGGACCCGGGGATGCCGTCGTCGCCCGCCACCACGACCAAGGTCACGCTCTCGCCAGCGGCGACCGTGTGCATGGGAGGGCCGTCGACCCCGATGTTCGGCTCGTGGTTGTCCACGTAGCTCCCGCTGATGCCCATCCCGCGGTTGGCCTTGATGACCGCTTCGTCGACTTCCCACACCGGCCACAGTGAGCCCGTCGCCGTGTCAGTGTGTCCGGCGTGGGTCACCGTCCACACGAGATCCGCATCGCCGAAGTCCGCGGGGACTCGCACCTTGAAGACGTAGTTCTGTCGCCGGGTATAGAAGTGCGATGGCTGGCCTCGGTCCGCCTCGCCGGGTGAGAGGTGGTTGTTTGGCCCGACCGGTACGTGTGGGCGTTCCTGATAGTTGCGATTCAGGTAGCCGAACATGAGGTTGAACGACCCATCAGGGTTCTTCTCCCACCCCTCGAACACCGGCTGCACGTTCTGCCCGCTGTTGAACTTTGTCTGCGCCTCGCCCGGTTGGGCGCCCAGTCCGACCACCAGCAGCGACAACACCCACGCCAGTCTCGACCGCGTCATCATTCGACTCATGATTCCTACTCGTCGTTGTCGGTTGAGGCCTGCCGCGTCGCGACGGCGGCGTCGTACTCGTCGTCGTCCAGGGTGTACCAGCTCAGCCAGGCAAAGCTCATGTCGTCGCTCGAGCGCTGTCCGAACCCGGCCCAATTGCGCGCGTCGTCGTTCCAGCGATTCGACTCCGAGTTGTCGTGCCAGCTGATGACGTGGAGCGTGGTGCCCTTCGGCAGCAACGGGGCGACGTCGTCCTCATAGTTGTAGGCGATGTGCCACCCGAAGTCCCAGTTCGCGCAGTTGATCGACTGCACGCTGTTGTCTGGCAGAATCGCCTCGATGCACTGTCGGGTGCCCAGGTTGTGGAGGTGCGGCTGGAACACCGTCAAGTTGATGTTGTCGTTCAGTTGGTAGTACCCGTCGTGGCGCACGTTCGACTCCCCGGCGGGGATGTCGAGATCCTCGTTGTCGCCGATGTGCAGCGCATGGATAGGCCGCTCCGGCTCGACGCCTTTCGGGTAGAACGTGATCCCCACGCTGGTACGGTCGGTGATCTGACGACCGACCGCGTGGTAGTGCATGTTGAATCTGATCTGGGAGTTGGCCTTGAGCAGACGCCCGGTGCCGTCCGGGTAGATGTCGCCGTTCTTGCCCAACGCGTACTCGTTCAGGAACGCGGCCTCACCGTCCGGGTCGATGGCGGTCGTGACCGCGTGATGGACCACCGAGAAGCTCTCTTCGGTGGGCTTGGTCTCCACGGCCTTGACCCAGCGGTCTTCCGTCAGTCCGGAATCGCTGGTCAGGTTGCCCCACCAGTCGGCCGCTTCGGCTTCTACAACGAACGGCTCCGGAATCGGAATGACCCAGTCGGGCTCGCCGATGTGCCATTTGGTCATGTCGTCGAACACGATCGGCGCCGGGAGATCGGCCGGGTTACCCAGCGGGGCGCCGGTATCCACCCAGGTCGAGACCAACTGGATCTCGGCCTCTGACAGCGATTTGTCCGCCTTGAACCCCTGGACGCCGACATGCCGGTCCACAAACCACGGGGGCATCTCGCGGGCCGCGACCCGCTGCTTGATAGAGCGGGCCCACGGGCGCACTTCTTCGTACGTGAGCAGCGACATCGGCGCGATCGAGCCGATGCGATGGCAACTTTGACAAGAGCGCTGCAGGATCGGCGCAACATGCTTGGCGAACGTCACCGGCTCATCGGTCGTCTGAGCCGAGAGCGGGCTGGGGGTGGCCAGGATGGCGCCCACGCCGAAGATAAACGCGCCGGCCGAATGGACACGATGCAGGTTCATGGAACCCATGGGTGGTGTCTCCTTGCGTGACGCCGATTAGAGGAGTGTGCGACGGTGTACGCGGTGATTGTAGCGTCTTGCTCAAGTCCTTCGCAATACAGATCCTGGGAGCTGCAGACCCGGGGAAGGACACGGCTCCCTGGCGCGCCCGGCGCAAGACTGGTCAGGCGCGTCGGGGCGGTCTGGCGGCGGGAGCGGGCATCCTGGTCCGCGAACCGGTCGACGAGCCCAGCCCTCCTCACCTTGGCCCTCGGGGCGCTTCGCGCGGGCTAACGGAGTGCCGGTTCCCGGCACCCGGGGAAAAGCGGGCACGTGGTTGATCCCGGACCCGGCGGTAAAACTCCGTGCCCACGCACGGTCCCCGCCGCCGGCGGCACGGCCCCCGGCTCGTCTCCGACGGTTCGCGGACCGAGATGCCCGCTCCCACCGCCCGCTCAGGGGTAGTAGAACGACGGTGGGATCGTCGTTTCCTGTCCGAGGCTTCACGCTCCGCGGGGACCGCGGGGGCCTCACTCCGCGACCGCGAGGCGCGCACGCGCGAGTCTAGGCCGATCGACAGACCGAGGGGTTTCAGGCGAGGTGTTCCTCTGGCAAGGTGAAGGCGCGCGACAATGCGCGCCCCGCGAGGGGGTCTGGGCGCAGCCCCGTCTAAGGCAGACGAGCAACGCAGTCCAGACGGACGACTCTCCAGGAATCCTAGCGGCCCAGGCCTAGGCGGAATGCTAGGCTCTCAGGCAGACCGACTTCGGTGATCCGTTGCTGCGCCAGATCGATGCGATACGGCACGCGCTTGATCTGGACCTGTTGTTTCTTGGAGTCGTAGGTGGCGTAGGACGCTCGGGCGTCGGTGTCACGCGGTTGTCCGATCGAGCCCGGATTGATGAGATAGCGACTCCTCTTCAAGATGTTGACGATCTTCGTATCGTCACCACCAGGCGTCAGGTGAGTGACCGTCAGGTTGCTCCCCTTCAGGGCATAGGCCACCGGGACATGTGTATGGCCAAAGAAGCAGATGGGCCGATGGGCGGCCTCGAGCGCTTTGGTCGCATCGTCCTCGTCGAAGACATACGTGTCTTCGTCGAAAGGGGTGCCGTGACAGGCCTCTACCTCGCGGTCGACGTTCGCGGGTCCGGCCGGTAGCGCCGCCAATCGTTCCCGATTCGCGGTCGTGAGGGCGCCCTGCGTCCAGCGCGCCGCCTCACCCGCGATCCGGTTGAA
>CAUZAY010000159.1:0-9606 GCA_963577695.1 Vicinamibacteria bacterium
CTTCGCGGAACCGCCCGGCTCGGATCTCTCGCCGGCCAGGTCACGATTGGTGGCCGCGATGAGGCGGCCTTGAAAATGCCGGGGCTCGGTCTCGCCGATGCGCTGAAACGTCCGCGTCTGCAGGATCCTCAACAGCTTGACCTGAATGGACGGATCCAGCTCGCCGATCTCGTCGAGAAGCACCGTCCCTTCCTGAGGACACGCCTCGAGCCATCCACTACGGTCCTGCAGCGCGCCCGTAAAGGCCCCTTTGCGGTGACCGAACAACTCAGACTCGATGAGGGTCGGCGCCGGTCGCGCACGCTGTCGACCAGACCCGCGGCGACCCGGGCCGCATCGTGCTGACCCGAGGCCAGGTCCGGCGTCTGGTTCTGGTGGCTCCACACGGCCACCTCCGAAGCGTGGTCCGGGCCGAGCACGTCGCGCTGACGCGTCAGGAACTCCGACTGGAACGGGTTCGCGTAGGCGAGACCGGCCAGGTCCTCGGCGATCGGGCGTTCTTCTGGAAGGAAGAGGGGAATACGAACGTCCACCTTCTGGAGGCGTGTCGCCGAGGCGCGGACGTTATTCGAAGCGGGTCAGCGTGATGTCAACCAACCTGGTCCTGGGTTCAGATCGCCGCCACTGCACCAGGATGGGACTCTGATACTGGCCCTCCGCGACCCGGCCGTCGCCAGGGGTTTCCCGGTCCGACACCGGCAGGCTGACCGAGCGTTTCATCCGGAGAAAGTGTCGGGCCGGCGCGCCGAAAAATCGGGACAGGATTTTCTCGATGACCGAGTCGCTGAGACGCAACGCGTCGACGAGTTCGTTGAACACGCGCACCATGTCGTACTTGGCGTAGTCGATCGTCTTGTTTGGGATGGACCGCGGGTCGGCCAGTAGATGGCGGCTTTTCTCCGCCATGAACCGCAACGGATCGCGTAACACTTCGACCAGATCGTGCTTCATCAACAAGGTCTCGTACTCGTTGACGGTGAGCCCGGCCTGGTCTTCGCCCGGCGCGAGCGCCAGCTGGATGCGTCCTTTGGTGACGCCGTTGGCGACGATCAGATCCTGGCAGCGTTGGTAGATGCCAAGGCGTGGGTCTTTTAGGCTAACCGAATCGACGGGGTGCGCCGACATCGGGACGCTGATGCGATCGCACGCAACCGTTTCCTCGGTGTTGAACCCGAGGACGGTGGTCACGCGTCGGCGCGGACGGCCCGCGTTCATGCCGTCGAGATCGATGAAATAGACGGGGTCCGCGCTCCGGCCACGATAGGCGACGCAGCTTCGCAGGCCCGCGCTGATAAAGGCCAAGTGCGAGTCGGCGTTGAGCGGCTCGGTCTGCCGTTGCTCATGTGACAGCTCCTTACGGAGATCCAGTTTGTCGTGCTTGTACCCGGCGCCTTCCGGGAACACGTTGCGGAAGAATGAGAGGTATGGTGCCAACCCGTCGCGTTGTCGGTTCAGACGGATGGCCAGGCTCTGATCGAGATATCCGGCCGTGGTGTGAAATGAGGAATACAGCACTTGCGGAAACGGTGCGAGCACGTCTCCGTGAGCCGCCGTCACTCGTTCACGAACGTCAACGAGGTCGACTCGAGCGCGCGGGCTGATTTCTAGCGCGACTTCGACCGGTGCCATCGCCACTGAGTCAGCATTCTAACCCAATATGCGACATGAAGTTAGCGCCAATACTCGTGCGCTAGCAACTCATGCATCGGTGACTGTTGGTCGCTCCCAGGCCTTCGAGTAGCGCAATCGTCTGAGGAAACGGCTGTATGCGCTGCACCGGACCGTTCGCCATGTCTACGGTCGTCTGCCCGCGGCGGCTCACCTGTGTGACATCCACCCCGCGGCCGACGAGGTAGGAAATCATGGCGTCATCGCCTCGCGCCGCCGCGTGGTGGATAGTATTGTAGCCATTGTGGTCGCGAAAATGCACATCAGCGCCAAGCTCCTCGACCAGGAATCGCACGGCGGGCAGCCAGCCGTCGGGCACGTGGCGATGGGAGTTGCCGGCGTACCCTTGTCCGTAGCCGACCCCGGACGCGGCCAGCAGCGGCGAAACGGCAGGACCGCCGAGCGGGACCGGGGCCAGGCCCGACGGATCCGGGTTGGCGGCCCGATTCCTGCCTGGCACCTTCAACGTCGGCCGGTGTGGGTCGGCGCCATGGGCCAGGAGCAGACGCATCGCATCGATGTCCAGCGCATAGGCGGCCCGCCAGAACGCGGTGGCGCCCGCTCGGTCGACGCCGAGGAGGTCGCGGTTGTAAGTCGTATACCAGAGCGACTTCGTCAGACGGGCGTTCACGTCAGCTCCCGCGTCGAGCATCGCCGCCATTACGTCGAGATAGGTGGCCGCCTGCTGCAGGTAGTCCGTTGGCTGAGGATGTCGGGCCTTGGGCGCCCAATGCATGTTCAAGGCGCCGTAGAGCGGGGTCGCTCCGGCGTGACTTGTCAGGCGGGGGTCTGCTCCCGCGTCGAGCAGTTTCATCGCCACGTCGAAGTGTCCGTTGATGGTGGCAATAAGCAGGGGGCTCGTCCCGTCCGCGGCGCTGACCTGGTTGACGTCGGCGCCGCCCTCGACCAAGGTCTGGGCCGCGTCGGCATGCCCGTCTCGAGCCGCGAGCAGCAGGGCCGTCAGCCCGCCATGCGTGCCGACGAGGTCGGCAAATCCCAACGGCTCCGGTTCCTCTAGCAGATCGGCTTCGCGCGCTTCCGCCTCGGCCGCCGCCGCAGCGGCACCAGCCTCTGGAGCCGTGGCGCGTGACGGGGTTACCGTCCCGGTCTCGTCGTGTTCCGTCGGGGGGGCCGCCTCCACCGGTACACGGCCCTCGCGAAGCGCGGCCATGCGCTCACGGCGGGTGCGACCCTCGGCCCGGTCGGCGTCATCACGGGCTGCGATATCTACGACCGATCCGGTGATGGTCGGGTCCGCGCCATGGGCGAGCAACGCGGCCAGACCCTCCGTGCGGGCCGCGGCGGCGGCGAACATCAATGGCGTCTGGCCCCAGACCGGCTCACGGGCGTCGACCATCGCACCGGCATCGACGAGCGCGCCGATGGCGTCGGCGGTGCCAGCGCCGGCTGCGAAGTGCAGCGGGGTGGCGCCCGCGTCGGTGACGGCGGTGGCATCGGCGCCAGCCTCCAGCAGTGCGCGCACGACTCCCGCGTGTCCGGATCGGCTGGCCACATGCAGCGGTGTGTGACGGCCAAGACGGGTGGCGGCCTCGGGGTTGGCGCCCCCCTTGAGCAGCAGCGTGGCGATGTCGACATCACCCTGATGCGCGGCCCAGTGAAGCCCGGTCATGCCGTCGCCGTGTGCCGCATTGGCGTCGGCGCCTCCGCGGAGCAAGGTGACGGCGGCCGTCCGGTCCTGCCGCCTGGCGGCGTCCGCCAGTGGGGCGTCCTCCGCCGCTGAGACCAGAGCCAGCGTCACTAGACACAACAGCGCCGTCGCCGCGCCGAGATGACGTCTTCGCATTCCCCGCTCCCGTCGCCCCGTGGTCACGCCGACACCGACAGCGTGCCCGTACTGTCTCCGAAGCGGTCCATGTCGTCGATGCCCAGCCGGTGAATCAGGTCCAGCATGACGTTGGCCATCGGGGTTCCGGGAGCCGCTTTCAGGTGCAGGTTTCCGGCCAGTTGCCCGTTGGCGCCGCCTGCGACGAACAGCGGACATCGCTTGTGGTTGTGGACGTTGGGGTTCCCCATCGGCGACCCGTAGATCACCATCGCTTTGTCGAGCAGGGTGGCGTCGCCCTCCTGAATCCGTTGCAGTTTGTCCAGGAAGTAGGTGACGAGACTGACGTGATACCGGTTGATCGCCGCGAAGTCTTCGATGTTGCCTTCCCGCTCGCCATGATGGGACGCGGGATGGAATCCTCGGTTGATACCGCTTTCCGGGAAGATCCGACCGGTCGCGTCACGTGAGAGTTTGAACGAGAACACCCGGGTCATGTCGCTCTCGAATGCGAGCACCTGCAGGTCGAACATCAGCTTCACGTGGTCGTCAAAGGAGTCCGGCACCCCGGCTGGCGCGCCCGGCAGCTCGCGGGCCTCGCCGCTGTCGTTGCGAGCCTCGACCCGCTGAATGCGGCGTTCGAGCTCGCGGATGTCAGCCAGATACCGATCCATGCGTTGCCGGTCGGACGGATCCAATTCACGCTTGAGTGACGCCACCTCGTCGGTGATGAAATCAAGCACGCTGCGTTGGGTGTGGCGCCGCGCAGCGCGTGCTTCGCGCGTGCCGCCGGCGCCAAACAGCTGGTCGAAGGCGAGCCGCGGGTCCCGGATCATCGGGAGCGGGTCGGTGGCCGAGGCCCAGCTGATGGTGTCGGTATAGACACAGGAGTAGCCGTAGGCGCATCCACCGGCCTGGTCGACGTTTTCGATACACAGCTGCATTGACGGAATCGGGGTGTCCTGGCCGAACCGCTGCGCGTAGAGCTGGTCGAGCGAGATGCCGGATCGCACGTCCGAACTTTCCGTCTGCTTCGGGTGCGACTGAGTCAGAAACGTCGCGCTCGACCGGAAATGGTCACCGCCGATTTCCGGCGGGGTCACCGCCTCCGCCGGCCGGACATCGGTGTCGCTGATGATGGTCAGCGTGTCCCGAAACGGTTCGAGGGGCCGCAGCGCACTGGGCGTCAAATCGAAGTCGCGACCGACGGCGGCTGGCGCCCACAGGTTGTGCTCGGCGCCGTAGGCGGTGCTGCCGGCGGCCCCGTGGACATTCTCGATGCAGACGAGCCGCGTGGGATCGAGTGACTGCGCGGCCGCCGTCTGGAGCCACGACCGTCCGGCGGGAACGAACGCGTCAAGGAACGGCAAGGCGACCGTCGCTCCGGCGCCGCGAAGGAATCGGCGGCGGGGGAGATGCTTCCCGGTGAGCAGTGTCATACGTGGTCTCCTCGTGATCCAGCGCGACTCTCGTCACGGGATTCTACGGCTGCGCAACGTCCGCGTCCGGGGTGGCGACGATTCCGCCCTTCTGCAGAAATGCGGGGCTGTGGACTACCCCGAGCACGAACGCCGATAGACGATACCCTTCCACCTCGGCGCTTCGACTGATCCGGCGCACCGTCGGCATGTCGTAGTGCTCGAGTCGACGGCCCAAGGCGTAGGCCATGAGGTTCTCGGTAAAGGTTCGAATGATCGGTTCCGGCCGACGTAGCAAAGCAGCCCGCAGATCGGCGGCGCTGCTGATCGGGGTGCCGTCGAACAACTGGCCCGTCGCGTCGATGGGCGCCCCGTTGTCCCGGATGCGTGTGGCGCCGGTGACGTCGTAGTGCTCGAGCGCGAGACCGATCGGGTCCATCATGCGATGGCAGGAACTGCAGGCGGGGCTCGAGCGATGCCGCTCCATCCGTTCCCGCACCGACAGGAGGCGCCCCTCGTCCGCCACCTCAGTGTCGTCGAGGTCAGGCACGTTTGGTGGCGGCGGTGGCGGCGGGCTCCCGAGTAACACCTCCATGACCCACTTTCCTCGGAGCACGGGGGACGTCCGGTTGGCATGAGAGGTCAGTGTGAGCACGCTGGCATGACCCAGGAGACCCCGGCGGGGCTCGGTCACGGGATATGACACACGACGAAATCTCGTGCCGACCACCGCGTCGATGCCGTAGTGCTTGGCGAGCCGCTCATTGACGAACGTATAGTCAGCCGTCAGGAGCTCCAGGAGACTCCGGTCCTCGCGCACGAGATGCTCGAAGAACAGTTCGGTCTCTCGCCGCATGGCCCGTTTGAGCTGTTCGTCGAAGTCGGGGTACGTGCGTACATCCGGGTGCATCCTCTCGAGATCGGGTATTCGCAGCCATTGGGCGGCGAACCGCGTGGCCAACGCCTCGGCCCGCGGCGCGTGCAACATCCGCCGCACCTGCTGTGTCAGCACCCGCGGGTCGGAGAGCCGGTTTTCGGTCGCCAGTTGCTGCAGTTCGGCATCGGGTCCGGTGGCCCAGAGAAAGAATGACAGTCGGGACGCCAGGTCGTGATCGCTGATCGCGAAGGTGTCGGACGGTCGCACGTCGACCGGCGGTTTCTCGAACCGGAACAGGAAGCGGGGGCTGGCCAGGATGCCCTCGAGCGCCATCCGCACCCCGGTCTCGAATCCGCCGTCGTCGGCGCCGGCGTCGTAGAGTGCCATCAATGCCGCCGCGTTCTCATCCGTGAGCGGACGCCGGTAGGCCGCCGCGCCCAGATCGGTGATGATCTGCCTCGCACACGGATGCGGATCGGCGCCGGCTTCGGGCCGACAGGAGAAGATTCGGGCTCGGCTCGGCGTGTCCGACACGCCAGTGGTGTCCACCGGTCCCCGGATAGCAAGGTCACGCAGATGCGGGAGGCTCGTGAAGCCGTACGCATTGGCTACGCTCGTGCTCGACAGCGACCACTCGTGGGGGGAAATCAGGTCCTGGGCCGGGCCTTCAAATTGACGGATGAACGCCGCCGCTATCCGGTGCGGACCGGCCGTCACGGCCATCGGATCCGTCCAGAGGTTGACGCCGTTCGGGTCGGACACATGCATCCAGCGGTCGATGTCGAGCAGCGCCACGCGCTCGCCGTCCACGGAGACTTCGATCTGCTCTGGACGTGCTGACGTGTGAAGTGCCCCGCGGCCGCTGCCGAACAGTTCACCGGTGGTTTCGTGATGGAAAGACACCCGGAACGTGAAGGTGCCGTCCGCCGGGAACGTGTGGACTACCGAGACGCCACCACGCGATCCGTAAGGGGCACCGTCGACCTGCTCTCGCTGGGAGACCCATCGTGTGACCTTGTAGGTCGACTCGATCGCCTCCGCGGCAGGATCGCCGACCGCGAGGCGGCTGATGTCACCGGCCGCGCGCAGGTAGCCGCTCATCAGGGTCGGCGAGAGCAGCTGCACATCGGCGATGTTGTCAAAGTTGGCGCTCTTCGTATCGAGTGGGAGGTAGTCGCCGGCGCTGATGTCGAGCGCCAGCAGGTCCCGGATCGACCGTTCATACTCGGCCCGGTTGAGCCGCTGAAAGCTGCGCCGTCCCGGGTTCGGACGGGTCGTGGCCGCGGCATCCAGACGCGACTCGAGCGCGACGGCGAGGTTCGTCAGCTCCGACTCGCTCGGACGCGCCGCTCCGGCTGGGGGCATCAACCCGGCCCTCAGTTTTCGCACCATCCGCTCGGCCAAGGCCGGGGTCTCGTCGGCCCGGCCGACGTCGAAGCCCTCCACTGACATGTCTCCGGCGCGTGCTCGCCCGTTGTGGCAGCGCCGACACGTTCCATCGACGACGGCCTGCGCCGAGTCGGCCATACCGGGCGACTGCGCCTGGAGCGATTCCCCGCCACCCGCGGCGAGGAAGAGCGCCGTCGTCGTCAATGCGATTCGCCAAGACATGGGCATCGTCATTGTGGTCGTACCCGTCGCAAGATGGGCGCACCAATCCACAGTGAATGTAGGGTAGTGTAGCCGTTGTCGACGCGGTGTGCCACGTCATCCCGTCCCGGTGCCGTGCCTGAGTCGCGGACGCCGATCCTGCGGGACACCAGGCACCGTCGGCATGTACGCTGGAGGGCCGCCGCCCACGGGATGCCCGGACCCTCGCTCTGGTAGGATGCCCGCAGCAATCCAGATCGACACGGAGACGAGCCCATGAGATGCGTAGCACGGCCGGTCGCCATCGCACTGACGGTCCTGACGGTGTGGCCCTCGCTCGGAGCGGCCCAGCAGTGGCCGAAGTTTCGTGGGTTACGCGCGGGCAGCGTGGCCGACGATCCCAGGTTGCCTGATACCTGGAGCGAGACCGAGAACATCGCCTGGAAGATCGACGTCCCCGGGTTGAGCTGGAGTTCGCCGGTCGTCTGGGACGACCACATTTTCGTGACGACCGCCGTTAGCGCGGCCGACGACGAAGTGCAGCCGATTCGGGGGCTCTACGACCCAGGCGAGCACAACGGCTCGGTGCCCGCCAGCGGCGAGCACCGGTGGCTGGTGTACGACATCGACTTCGAGACCGGCGCGGTGCGCTGGGTGACGGAGCTGCACCGCGGCGCGCCCACCATCACGCGGCACCTCAAGAACAGCTTCGCCTCCGAGACCCCGGTGACCGACGGCGAGCGGATCTATGTGTACTTCGGAAGCATCGGGCTACTGGCGGCACTGAATTTTGACGGAGAGGAGCTCTGGCGTCGAGATCTCGGCACGTTCAATACGATGCAAGGTATGGCCACCGCGTCGTCACCGGCGTTGCACGACGATCGGCTCTATGTCGTCAACGACAACACCACCCAGTCGTTCCTCACCGCCTTTGACACCACGACGGGCACTCAGGTGTGGCGAGTCGATCGGGACGAGCCCGGTCACACCTGGGCGACGCCGTTCGTGTGGGAGAACAACCTCCGCACGGAGATCGTCACGGCGGCGACCGGCCGGGTCCGCTCCTACGATCTCCAAGGAGAGCAGCTCTGGGAGTTGAGTGGGATGTCGCTGTTGACGACGCCGAGTCCATTTGCCAGCCACGGGCTGGTCTACATCAGCTCCGGATATCCCGGTGGCTCCCTGCGGCCGGTCTACGCCATCCAGCCTGGCGCGGCGGGCGACATCTCGGTGTATCAGGACGTGGCCAGCGGCCTCCAGGAGGGGTTCCCGGGCACGCGGCACTATTCACAGGATGACCATGTCGTGTGGTCCTACCCGCTGCTCGGTACCTACAGTACGACGGCCCTGGTCCATGGCGATATCTACTACACGTTGCTCGACCGCGGCTTCCTGACCGCCCATGACGCGGCGACCGGCGAGGAGGTGTATGGGCGACGTCGTCTCGAGATCGGCAACGGCTTCACCGCGTCGCCGTGGGGCTACAACGACAAGATCTTCCTGCTCAGTGAGGACGGCGATACATTCGTGGTGCGGGCCGGATCGGAGTTCGAGATCTTGCAGAAGAACTCGCTGAATGAAATGTCGCTGGCCACGCCCGCCGTGGCTCGAGGCAGCGTGATCCTCCGCACGCAGTCGAAGCTGTATCGCATCGCCCGGCCGTGAGCGGCCGGCGGATCGGATCAAGAAATTCCTATGTCGAGCGTGTTTGAGAACTGGCTGGTCGAGTTGGGCGTGGAGTCCGGTCTGGCCGCGTTCGGTGCGACCGCCACCGGCGCCGTCGCGGTCCTGTTGCTGGCCTTCATCGCGGACCTGGTCGCCAAGCGGGTGCTGTTGCGCGCCGTGGTCAGCCTGACGGAGCGCACGGAGTCGACGTGGGACGACGTCGTGGCCGAGCGCCGGGTGTTTCACCGACTGGCTCACATTGCCCCGGCGCTCGTGATCTACCTGCTCGCGCCGGGCGTCCCGGGCGTGGGTGTGACCGCGACGACCCTGGTCGGGGCGGCCTCCCTCCTCTACATGATCGTGGTCGTCGTGTCGGTGCTCGACGGGGCGCTCAATGCGCTCGTCGACCTCATCCGGGTGAGCCGTTTCGGCGAGCGGCTGCCGTTGACCACCTTCGCGCAGGTGGTTAAGTTGGTGCTCTACGGTCTGGCCACCATCACCGCGCTGTCGATTCTCATGGACGAGTCTCCGGCGCTGCTGTTCAGCGGCATCGGGGCGATGACGGCCGTGCTGATGCTCATCTTCAAGGACCCGATCCTGGGGTT
>CAUZAY010000160.1:0-9521 GCA_963577695.1 Vicinamibacteria bacterium
CAAAACCGATTCAGGTGGGACGGGGCGCGGACCCTTCAGTGTATCCCGTTTGCCCTCTGATATCCTGATTCGTAGGGTTTCAGCGTTCACCAACGGCATTCAGCAGATCTGACACCGGCGTTGAACCAGTGTTGATTCAGTCCATGCGCATCCGGCGCGGTCAATTCGTCGCATCCCGGTCGTTCAATCTCCTCATCCGTGTCATTTTTTTCATTGTCATCACTTCCGCCATGGCTTGTGACCGCCCTGCTTCCGATTCGCCTTCCACCGCGTCCTCCGGCGAGATGCCCCAGCCGGTCGCTCGCGACCTCCACTCCTATGGCAATCCTGGGGAAGTGGTGGTGCGTCATCTCGATCTGGAGTGGGACGTCCGGTTCGACCGTCGGGCTCTTGACGGCACCGCCACGTTGGAGATCGAGCGCCTGTCAGAGTCGGCCGACACCTTGCGTCTCGACACACGCGACTTGTCGGTCACGGCGGTGGACCTCACGGATGACGGACAGAACTGGTCGCCAACCCGCTTCGTTCTCGGCGACGCCGACCCGATCCTGGGGGCGCCGCTCGAGATCTCGCTGTCGGCGCGTGCCACCTCGGTCAGGGTGACCTACTCTACGAGCCCGAGTGCTTCGGGTGTGCAGTGGTTGGAGCCCAGCCAGACGGCCGGCAAGCAGCACCCGTTCATGTTCACGCAGTCTCAGGCGATCCACGCCCGAAGTTGGATCCCTCTGCAAGACTCGCCAGGGGTGCGGGTGACCTATCGCGCCACCGTTCGGACGCCCTCGGCGTTGCGCGCGGTGATGAGCGCCGCCAACGAGGCAGACGCGCCGCTCGCCGGCGAGTTCACGTTCGAGATGCGGCAGCCGATTCCGTCGTATCTCATCGCGCTCGCGGTCGGTGATCTCGAGTTCCGGTCCATGAGCCCGCGAACCGGGGTTTACGCGGAACCGTCGGTCGTTGAATCAGCCGCCGCCGAATTCGAGGACACGGAGGCGATGATGGCGGCCACCGAGCGGTTGTACGGGCCGTACCGGTGGGAGCGCTATGACCTGCTGGTGCTGCCACCCAGCTTTCCGTTCGGCGGGATGGAGAACCCGCGTCTGACGTTCGCGACACCGACCATCATCGCGGGCGACAAAAGTCTGGTGGTGCTGGTAGCGCACGAGTTGGCGCACTCCTGGTCGGGCAACCTGGTGACGAACGCCACCTGGCGCGACTTCTGGTTGAACGAGGGGTTCACCGTGTATCTCGAACGGCGCATCTTGGAGGAGGTGTTCGGGCGAGCCCGTGTTGATATGGAAGCCACGCTCGACCGTGCGACCCTGGCCGACGAACTGGCGCGGCTGGACGCGCCCGATCAGATTCTGCATGTAGACCTGAGCGGGCGCGACCCGGACGATGGGATGACGCAGGTGCCGTATCTCAAGGGCGAGCTCCTGCTGCGGCTACTCGAGAACACGGTCGGTCGGACGCGTTTCGACAGCTTCCTTCGCGCGTACTTCGATCACTTCGCGTTCCGCAGTATCACGACCGACGACTTTGTCGCCTACCTCCAGGAACAACTGTTGTCGGGGGTCGAGACGGATATGGTCGAGGCGCTGCAGCTCGACCGTTGGCTCGAAGAGCCGGGCCTGCCCGCCAACGCGCCCCGGGCGGAGTCCGACGCCCTGACTCGAGTGGCGGGGCAGGTGGCGCGCTGGGCCGGCGGTGAGGTCACGGCGGGGGCCCTCGACACGACCACCTGGACCACCCAGGAATGGCTGCACTTCCTCGCGTCGGTGCCCGACACCTTGACGGCCGACCAGATGCGGGAACTGGACGCCGCCTTCGGGTTCACCCAGGCCGGCAACTCGGAGGTGGCGCACCTCTGGCTGTTGACCGCCATCCGGAATCACTACGCGCCCGCCTACCCTCGTCTTGAGTCGTATCTGGTCGAAATCGGTCGCCGGAAACTGATTAAGCCGCTCTACGACGAGCTCGTCAAGACGGCAGAGGGACGGGCACGGGCGGAGGCCATCTACGAGCGGGCCAGGCCCGGCTACCATCCGATTTCGGCCTCGTCGATCGACGATGTGTTGGCTCGATAACGTACGGATCCCGTGCGGGGCCCCGGTGTCCCGCCCGGATCCGTCGCGCGACCCGGGAACCTTTGAGTTCAGTGGTCCGGTTGGTGGCCGCTACCGGCTGATGTTGCGTGAGCGTCGGCTGGGCACACTCCCGCTGATCCAGACCTACCCGGGAGGGTTCTTTACGTCAGGCTTCTATCTGTCGTTCACCGACGGGCCGGACGGCCCCGTCGACGGGTTCACCATCAGCACCGAACGTGCCTGGAAGGTTCGGTGCGACCGCCAGTAGCCGCCGACAGGCCGCGTGCGGATCTCGTCGACTCAGCCGCTGTCGGACGTTGCGCTGGCGCCCTCTTCCTCTTCGGCGTCTTCCGCGTCGAAGGTGGCCAATCCCTCGACCTGCCACTCGTTCAGCGGCTGGGGGCCGGCGACCATACCCTCGAGATCCGGGTCGCCGCCGCTGATCGGGGGCGGCGCCGCTTCTTTACGTTCCTTCGCTTCCTGGCGGCGGACATCCTTCATCTTGCGCTGTTCTTGCCGCGCGCGCTCTCGTTGCCGTTTCTGTTGGGTTGGTCGTCCACGTGTTGCCAAATTCACACCTCCCTGAGCGGGATGGGGGCCCGGCCTGAGCAGACAAGCGGGTCTGTCGAGAACGACACGCTGTGGGGATAGCGGTTGGAAGACCCGTCGGCTCTTGAATCTTGATGGGGTTACCCACCACAAAGACCGCGCTAAAATCCAGTCCCAAGGATATCAGCGCGCCGGCAGAAAGGCAAAAAAGTCAGCGTGGGGGCGGGGTCGACGGGACGGGGGCCGGTCCGGGTGAAGTGTCGGGTGCGACGTCGACCTGGGGGGGCGCCGGTTCCCACCATGACCAGATGGCGACGCCGGTCACGAACAACGCGCAGGCCACCAGCGCAGCCACGCCAAACGCCAGCACGCGACTGATGATTCTCAGCATGTTGGCAGATGACCGTCGACCGCGAGAATAGCACGCGAGTCACTATAATCAGGCGCTGCCGACCATGGACGGACTCCGCGATACCCTTTTGGCGCTCGGTCTCCCGGGCCTGTTTCTCATCGCGCTCCTCGATTCGGCTGGGGTGCCGCTGCCGGGCGGGGTCGATATCGTTCTCCTGCTGCTCGCCTGGCAGCAGCCGTCGCTGTTTTTCGTGATTGCGCTGACCGCCGCCGTCGGCTCTACCCTCGGGTGCCTGGTGCTCTATCGTGTCGGGCTCACGGGCGGCGAGGTCGCCATGCGTCGGCTCGACCCCGCGAAGCGAGACTGGGTGACGGCCAAGGTTCGCGAGAACGACGTGCTGGCGATGCTGGTGGCGGTGCTGGCGCCCCCACCGCTGCCAACCAAGGTGTTCATGCTCGTGGCCGGCTGCGTCCGGATGCCCTTGGCCCGGTTCGCGTCCGCCGTGTTCGTCGGACGCTTGATTCGATACGGGGCCGAGGCGTATCTCGC
Source organism: Vicinamibacteria bacterium (assembly GCA_963577695.1). Classification (GTDB taxonomy): domain Bacteria; phylum Acidobacteriota; class Vicinamibacteria; order Vicinamibacterales; family UBA8438; genus UBA8438. The sequence goes on from CAUZAY010000160.1 coordinate 3,535, forward strand.
CGTGCGTCTGGGCGACCAGGCGCTTGCGACCCTCCAGAGCCACTACCCCACGATCGGGGTGGGACTCGCGCTCACCGTCGCTCTGTATGTCGGGGTCCGCTGGCTGCGCAAACGGCGCGCGCTCAGTTCCGCCGGTTGACCAGACGGCAAATCTATTTGGGCTTCTAGAGAGCCCCTAGTGCTTCCCGCTGCCGGTTCAGACGCGACTCGCGTTCGTTGGCGAACCGGACAATGCCCTGGTAGATCGACTCTTGGTCGAGGTGTGATTCGGCAATGACGTCCGTTTCCGAGCCCCCGCTTCTCCACCGATCATCGAAGTCTGCGTAGAGCGAATAGTCTTCGGTGATGGGGCCCAGGTTGGGAATGGGGGGCACCCGTTTGGTCATCGTGCTGACGACCATACAGTCAAAGCGTGAGGCCGCCGGAAGAATGCTCTGTTGATACGACTCGGGCTGGAAACCGAACAGTTCGGTGCTGATGACGGACACGACGCGCACGTTGATTCCGGCCTCTTCGAGCCGCGGCAAGACGTCCACGAGGTTGGTCGTCGAGCTCGACCCCTGGACGAACACTGTCCCCATCGGCGGCGTGACGCCGTCATAGTCTCGAATCAAGTACAGCCCCTTGGATGCGGCCGCGAGGTCAGTGTCGGCGAACGTCGAACGGTCGGCGACCGCGAAGTCCGGTCGTGCGACATGAATCACGATGATGCCGATTTCCTTGATTTCGATCGCTTTCTGAACGGCTGCGAAGTACCCCGGGGCGACGTCGTTGTAGTCCCAGAAATAGAGATTGATGACGTGTCCGCGCGGGAGCAGAGTCCAGGTCTGCGGCGCGAAGATTCCGAAATGGGTGCGGGCGTCAGCTGCGGTCTCCGGACCGGAGTGACCCGCGAGCACGTGCAAGATGCCGAGCTCGAACGGACTGTCCTGGTTCATCTGCGAAAACACGCGGGCGGGGGTGTACATCAGCGGCGTGAACGCGCCGTAAGTTCCGGAGATACCCCAGACTCCCGCGAACTTCTTCGGATCGAGTGAGGCGTTCTGACTGACCAGACCCACAATCGTGGACGCGTTTCCCGCTTCCTGAATCGCCGCCTTGAGCCGCGTGCCATACGGATTGTCGACCGGGTCGTAGTGGCCCAGCAGATTCGCGTTCTCAATGTTGATCGACCCTGACAGGTCCGCGGCCATCGTCAGGAAACGGCCGCTGGTCACGTAGTTGAGCCACGCGCCGATCTCGCTGATGGCTCGTCGCGGTCCCTTCTTGGCGCCGGCGTCGTGAAACAATGTGATGCGGCGTGTGACCTCTTCGCCCGTGTGCGGGTTCGTGACCGCCACGTCTTGGGCCTCGGTCGGCAGGTTCTCTACCTTCAAGCGATCGTCAAGGAACGGGTTCGTCGTCGGGTCGATTCTGAGTGAGGGTGCGTGGTCCACCTTCGCTGCGATGTCGATCACCCGTTCGGCGACCCACGCCCGCAGTCCGTCTTGGCGCTCCATCACCGACATCAACGTGTCGATGTTCGTCTTGAACTGGATCAGGCGCGCCGCGTCGGTCTCCGGCACCCCGTCGCGGATACCGTCGAACGTGATGCCGTACCTGTGCTCGAACGACTCGGCCAGCGCGAGGAAATACCCGCTGTTCATCTTCATCCCGTAGGGATGAGACGGATAGCTGATCACCTGGCTCTGTCCGCTCACCTTGCCGTCCTGCGCGGCCGGCCACCACCCCTTGGTGGTCGGGCCGACCAAAATCATCGGTCGGCGGTCATCGGCGGGCCACTCCTCCATCGTCTTGAGCGCCGCGATGACCTGGTCGAAGTCGTTTGCGTCGTCTACCTGAAAGACGTTCCACCCCCACGACACCCACTGTTGGGCGATGTCGTAGTCCGTGTACCGCGGCTTGATGACGCCGCCGATCAGGGTGTCGTCGATCCCCGCGTTGTTCATCGACAGCAGGACCCGCAGACGTTTCCCGACCTGTTGTGAGAGCGCAATGCTCTTGAGTTCCTGGGCGTGGCCTTCGGTCAACGCGAACTCGCCTTCCAGCGCGATCACTTTGAGGTCGGCACTCGCCCCGATGTAGTCCCAGAACACCGCCTTGCCGGCGGCCGTCGCGATGCCGATGCCCGAGGGACCGCCGTTGACGTCGTTCGTCACGTCGGTGGTCTCGGCGTGGCCGGCCAGGGAGCGAATGCCGCGAAGCTTCGCGTCGGCGAAGAGCGGATGGTCGGTAAGGCCGTTCTGCGCCAGGAGCGTCTTGAGGGCGCCGGCGCCGCGACGGAACCCGAGCGCGTCAATCGGCAGAATCGCCACGTTCGGGTCTACTGCGAACCGGTCATCGCCGGTCGCCACATGCTGTTGCCGAAGGGCCTCGTACAGAATCATCCACAGCGCGTAGCAGGTCGGAATATTGTGACCGCCCGCGAGCATGAACTTGTCCGAGTACGGGAATTTGGGGTCGCGCAGGTCGTAACGCAGTCCCCCCAGATCGGGTCCGGCCAGGTGGCAGGCCACGTTGTAGGGCGTGTACGCCAACGGTCCCCCGAAATGCCCGGTCTGGGCATAGTTCCCCATGAGGCAGAGGTTCATCGCGGTCATGAACGCGATGTCGTCGAAGCGCCCACGTTCGTAGTCAGGGAGTTCGACCGAGTGGGCGTCGAGCGTGTCCTTCGACGTGACGGTATGCACGGTGACGCGTTGGAGAACGGCGGCGGGTGTTGTCATGGAGTGACCTCGAACGGGAGTCGCGACACAAGATGCCGCATCATATCCCCCGGCCTGGCCCCATGCCACCGTCGGGCGTTATCGTCGTTCAAGAAAGGTCGATACGTGAGGGTGCCCGATGATGCTCACCAATGCCATGTCCAGCTGGCCTGGAGGTAGTCGTCTTTTCGGATCCCGTACAGAAACAGATCATCCGGCGGGACGTTGACGAAGCCGCAGAACTCGAAGGAACGATTGGCACTGCAGATGCATCTTAGTCCTCAGGAGGCCGGCATCCTCGTCAAGAATGCGGTCAGCGCCGATTGTTCAACCCGCTCTACCGGCGCGAACGAGGCCCCCACGGTCTGGATGACGAAGTCGATATCGGTCGGCAGCCGAGGTCGCGGGCATGCAGCAGTTCGAAGTCCACACCCAGGCGCTTCGTGACGCGAATGCCGGCTCCGACCGAGGCCAACCGGGCCGACTCGCCGTTACCACCGACACCGCCAATTGCCCCGAACACCCGCCCACCGGTGTCCGGCCGGCCCTGAGCCGCCACCGGGCTGCCCACGATCCAGACCGCCCACAAGACCACCAGCAGGCCCGACCCAATCCGTCGGAGGCGTCGCTCACCGAGGTCGGTTGAGAGGCCAGGTCCCAGCACGTGTCCGAACACGATGACGAGCAGAATGATGATAAACAGCCGGTACACATCGCCAATCGCGAAGGGCGTGGCGGTGACGATATCGACGACGGTCAGGGTGGCGGCCAGTGGAATCCAAGCCTGCCACAGCCTGCGCAGCGAGGAATGTCAGCCCGGCCCGCGCAATTGCTCGGCGAACATCACGCCCGGCACTGGGAACCAATAACCCAGGATCGCGAATGCGTATCGCCGCGCCTCCGTCGACATGCCGATGAGCGCGGCGATCGTATCGGCGTCGAGAAGCAGGGTGAGGCCGAAACCCACCGTGAAGAGTCCGAATGACAGCAGCGTGAGGCCGCCGCCCGCCCAGTAAAACGCCGCAAGTGCCGCGGCAACCGTCCCAACGGCGGTCAGGATGACCCCGAGCGCGACGTCGATCAGCTGCACGCAGTCATCCTACCTGGCCGCTCGACAGCGGGGTCCCTCAGGATGCGCGGTAGCTGGGGACACCGTACTCCGGGAGGACGAGTCGCCCACGGGGCCAGAAGCTGAAGCTCTGTGTCACGGCCGACCGCTAAAAGCGTCGCCCGTAGAGATCCAGGACGACAGGATCTCCGTAGCCCAGTTCGCCCATCCGGCCGAGCTGGGTGTCGGCATCACCCACCACCACGTAGATCATCCGGCTCTCGTCCAAGTGGGTCTCGATGACCTCCTGGAAATCCTCGAGAGTCATCGCGAGCAGCGTCTGCTGATCGCGCTCAAGGAAGTCGGCCGGGAGGCCGTAACGGCTCATCCGGCGCAGCAGCCCCAGCTTGGCGCCGAGTGACTCGAAGGCGCGAGTATTGCCTTTGATGACTTGGTTCTTCGTGACCGCCACGTCCTCCTCGGTGAACGTGGCGGCATAGTTCCTGATCTGATCCCTCACGAGCTCGAGTGACTCGAGGGTGACGTTGGCACGGACGCTGGTACGTGCCATCCAGGGGCCCACCTCGACGGTATCGACCAGACCTGACGTGGCGCCGTAGGTGTAGCCCTTCTCTATCCGCAGCAGCTGGAACAGACGACCGCTCGAGTTACCCCCGAGCCGCTTGTTGGCGAAGTCGAGACGGGTGTAGTCGGGGTCGGTGGCCGACAGCGTCAGCCGTCCTACTTGCAGCACCGACTGCTTGGCGCCCGGCACGTCGACGAAATACAGCGTCTGGCCGGGCGCCTCCGGCGGCTCCGGCTGGTCGGGGATAGCGATCGGCTGCGCGGGCCAGCGTTCAGTGAGCCCCGCCAGTGTCTGCTGAACCGTTTGCTGAGACACCGCACCGACCACGTGAAAGCTCGCGCTACTTGGCGACACGTAGGCTGAGGCATAGCGCTTCAGGTCGTCCAGCTCAATGCCAGCCACGGTGTCCGGTGTGCCGGAGGGGGGATTCGCGAAAGCATGACTGTCGCCATAGAGCACCCGACCGAAGACGTTGTTCGCAATGGCCGTCGGGCTGCCGGCCTGGTCCCGCAGGCGGGTGTCCAGTTCGCGCTGGAGTCGTTTGAACTCAGTCTCGTCCCAACGCGGCGTCAGGACGAGCTCCTCGACGAGCGCCATCGTCGGTTCGAAGGTGCGCGCGAGAGTGCTGCCCGAGAGGCGAATCGATTCCCGCCCGGCGACGACGTTGATGCGCGCACCCAGCAGGTCGATCGCTTCTTCCAGTTCGGCTGGGGTCTTCCGGGCCGTGCCCTCTATCATCAGCGATGCCAGCAGACCGGCGACCCCGGTCTTGCCGGGCGGGTCGACGAGCTGGCCCCCTGGCAGCGTCAGGTCGAAGGCGACCAGCGCTTCCTCGTCTGACTCGACACCATAGACGGTCATTTCATTCGCCTGCGTCGCCTGCCAGACTCGCGGCGCGGAGATGAGCGCCGCCTCGCCCAGCGGTGGCTCCGACCGATCCGCATCGGTTCTCGTGCGCAGGTAGTCAGCCTCCGTCCCTTGGGAGACTTCGGTCTCGGCTCCCGGGACGATCTCCTCCTCGACGACCAGGGCCGGTTCGGCGCCCTCGACAGCCAGGTCCGGCTCACCCCGAGGGACGAAGCTCGTGGTCACCGAGGTGTGGCCCTTCACGTAACGGTCGTATACATCCAACACGTCTTCGGCGGTGACCGCCAGCGTACGCTCGGCAATGGTCGTGATGTAGCCGGGGTCACCGGCGAACTCGTTGAACTCGGCGAGCAGGAACGCCTTGTCCAGCACGCTCCCCATGCCGTCGTGCAGGGTCCGTTCGGCTCGCACCTTGGCCCGCTCGAGGGAGATGGGGTGCACGCCCTCGCGTTCGAAGCGCGCCAGGCCTTCCTCGACCGCCGCCAGTACGTCGTCCAGGTCGGTTCCGGCGTTGGCGCGAACCCGAACCACGAGCTCACCGGCGATCTCGGCCACCGGGTGGCGCACCGCCACGTTCGGCGCGAGCTGGCGGTCGTCGACCAGGACCTCGTAGAGCGGCGCCTGTTTGCCACCGGCCAGCAGGTCAGCCAGGATGTCGAGCGCGTAGGCGTCCTCGTGATACTGCTCGACCGTCGGGAATACGATCTGCAGTTCGGGCAGGGTGGCGAAGTTGTCCTCATACATGAGCGACCGGGAGGCCTCGAGATAGACCGGCTGCGGA
>CAUZAY010000161.1:0-9515 GCA_963577695.1 Vicinamibacteria bacterium
TGCTCTGCAAGGCCGGAGACGGTCTGCCGGCCGGCTACTCGTTCTGCATGTGTCCTGGCGGACGTATCGTGCCGTCCATCAATGAGCCTGGTCTGCTGTGCACCAATGGCATGAGCAATTCGACCCATTCCTCGCGCTGGGCGAGCGCCGCGATCGTCACCACGCTGGGCCCGCGAGAGTTCGGTGCCGGCGCCTTCGACGGCGTCGCCTTCCAACGTGGGCTCGAAGAGCGCTTTTTCGATGCCGGTGGCGGTGACTACACCGCGCCGGCGCAGACGGCCGCGGACTTCCTGGCCGGTCGGGCGAGCGCCGCGGCCATGCGACGCTCAACGTGGCCGTTCGGGGTGGCGCCCGGTCGTCTCGACCAGCTGCTGCCCGAACTGGCCACTCAGGCCATCAGACGCGCCCTGGTCGCCTTCGACCGCCGTCTCCCGGGCTTTGCCGGTGACGCCGGTCTGCTGGTCGGCCTCGAGTCGCGCAGTTCCGGCCCGGTCCGTATCCCTCGCGATCGCCTCACCCGGCGCGCCACGGGTTTCACGAACCTCTATCCGGTTGGTGAAGGCGCCGGCTATGCGGGTGGCATCATGAGCGCTGCCCTCGACGGCGCGAATGCCGCCCTGGCGCTGGTCACCTCTGATGACGGACCGTGACGGAACGCCGCGTCACGGTTCAGCCCGGGCTTCGAGCGCCAGCGCGTCAGCCGTCATCTGGAGAGAGCGTAGCCGAGCCTGATGGTCGAAGATGTGGGCCGTGACCATGACCTCGTCCGCGCCGGTCCGCTCGACGAATTCGTCGATGCCGGCCCGGATGGAGTTCGGCGCACCGACGACGGAGCACGTCTGTACCTGGTTCAGCGTCTGGCGTTCCGCCATTGACAGACCTGCTTCGAAGCCGTCGACCGGGGGCGGTAATTGAGTTGGTTGGCCGCGTCGCAATTGCAGGATCGACTGCTGCACCGAGGTGCGTAGCAGCGCGGCCTCCGTTGCTGTGTCGGCCGCGAAGACGTTCAGCCCTACCATGACATAAGGTTCGGATCGCTGGGCGGACGGTGTGAACTGCGACCGATACGTCTCGATGGCCGGCATGAGCGCAGCCGGGGCGAAGTGCGAGGCGAACGCATACGGGAGCCCCAAGACCGCCGCAAGCTGCGCCCCAAACAGGCTGGATCCGAGAATCCAAATCGGCACCTCCAGTCCGGTGCCCGGCACGGCCCTGACCCGCTGTCCCGGCTCCGCCTCCGCGAAATAGCGCTGCAATTCGACAACATCGCGGGGAAACGAACCGACATCACCGTCGAGGGTTCGCCGGAGCGCATGACTGGTTTGCTGGTCCGTCCCAGGAGCGCGGCCGAGTCCGAGGTCGATACGCCCGGGGAACAACGTGGCCAGGGTGCCGAATTGCTCCGCAATCACCAGCGGTGCGTGGTTGGGCAGCATGATGCCCCCGGCCCCTACACGAATCGTCGAGGTGGCCGCCGCCACATGCCCGATAACGACGGCGGTCGCGGCGCTGGCGATGCCCGGCATGTTGTGGTGCTCGGCGAGCCAGAACCGTCGATACCCCCATCGCTCCGCATGCTGGGCCAGGTCGGCGGTGTTGCGGAGGGCCACCGCAGCGTCGCCGCCTTCGGGGATCGGAGACAGATCGAGAATCGAGAACGCGGTCATGGTCGTGTCAGTTCGTTAGCCGCAGCACATGGCTCGCCCCAAGGCCTCGTCTGGGACCGCGCACCACGTCACGGGGCTCCCCGGCCCTCGAGGATCGAAATCCCCGCTCAGCCGGATCATTCGTTCCGGCGGCGGGGTACCCATCATGTTCGATCGCATCGTCTACCTGTACGGGTTCAATCTCGGACAGATCGTGGCGTGGCACTGAGCGGTGGGGTTGGGTTCGGCAACGGGCGCCTAACTCACCACCTGGACGTGGTGGCGAATCGCGTGCTCGTGGTACCATCTTTCGACAACTTTCACGAGGTTAGAACCATGACTATTCGACCATGTGCGCTCCTTGCCATCTGTGCGGCGTCCGCTCTGCTCGTGTCCGTGACCGCCTCCGCTCAATCGAGCAGTGGGGCGGCGTCGCCGCGCACCGCCGACGGCCAGCCGGATCTGAGCGGTGTCTGGGACTTCCGAACCGTCACACCGCTGGAACGACCGGAGGAACTGGCTGACAAGGCATTCCTGACCGGAGAAGAAGTGGCCGCGTATGCCGCCGAACGCGTGCGGGCGAACAATGCCGACCTCGACCGTGAGGCCAAGAAGCAGGAGACGACCGCTCGAGGCCAGGTGAACGGTACCAGTGAGACCCGCGACCTGGCCCTCGCCTACAACGACTTCTGGTGGGATCGGGGGACGGCCGTCGTCGAGACGCGTCGGACGTCGCTGGTCATCGACCCGCCCAACGGGCGGGTCCCGGAGCTGACAACCGCGGGGGCCGAACGGGTGGCCGAGCGGGTCAGAATCAACCAGCGTCCGACCGAGGGACCGGAGGACCGTCCGCTCGGCGAGCGGTGCATCACGGGCTTCAATTCCGGCCCACCCATGTTGCCGGCCGCCTACAACATGAACGTGCAGATCTTCCAGACGCTCGACCATGTCGTGCTGCTCAACGAGATGGTGCACAACGCGCGGATCATCCCGCTCGACGGCAGTGACCACGGCACGGTGCCGATGTGGACCGGCGTGTCACGCGGACACTGGGAGGGCGACACCCTCGTGGTGGAGACCAAGAACTTCCTGCGCGAGACCAGCTTTCGCAGCTCGAGCGACAACCTCCACCTGATCGAGCGGATCCAGCGTCAGGATGAGGACACGCTCGTCTACACCTTCACGGTCACCGACCCCACCACCTGGACGGCGCCATGGACGGTCGAATTGCCGATGCGTCGCAGCGACCTCACGATGTTCGAGTACGCCTGCCACGAAGGGAACTACGGGATGGAAGGGACGCTGAGCGGCGCCCGAGTCATCGAGAAGTCCGGCGAGTAGGCGCTCATGACGGTGCAGCGGCGTTATCGGATCGGCGCGCTCCACGCGCTGGCGAACGCGATACCGACCACCCAGGACGCTTTCGACCGCGTGTGGCCGGACGCTGACGTGGCCCATCTGCTGGATGGTTCGCTGTATCTGGATCGGAATGCGGGGACGGCGGACGACGCCGAGCTTGCCTCGAGGATCGACCGCCTGATCCATTACAGCGCCACCACCGGAGCCGACGGCCTCATCGTGACTGGGTCATTTTTCGGGGAGGCCGCGATCCAGGCTCGAAACAACGTGACGATGCCGGTGGCGACCTCGTTCGACGGCATCATCGCGCGCGCGCTCCTCCTCGCGAGCGACCAGCCACTGCACGTCCTCTCCACCGCACCTGACTCGGCCACGTTGCTCTCGGAGGCGATTGAGGTCGAGGCCACCCGGCGTGGGGTGTCCGTGGTGCTGTCCAGCCACCCGGTGGCCGGCGCTTTGGATGCGCTCACCGGGGGTGACGGCGAACGCCACGACACACTGGTGCTCGAGGCGATCCGGGACATCGACGCCGACACCGCCATCGTCTTCGCACAATTCTCGATGGAGCGGATTCTCCCCGCCAGCGCGGACGCGCACTCGGCCCCGGTGGTCGGTCCGGCCACTGAAGGCGTGGCGTATCTGCGTCAGCTCCTCACGGCCCCCTAGGCGATCCGCCGCCGGCGGTCGTGCGGCGTCTCACGACACACACCACGCGAATCATGACGCGCAGGCGGCGGGTCCGACGCGTATCGAAGCGCCCGCGCGCCGCGTTCATCTCTTCTCCGGCGGCCCTGGCGGCGGTTGCCCTCAGCGCCGTCTTGATCTGGCGTGTCGAGCCGTCGCCACAGGCCGCGCAGGCTGAGTCTGGGGCGCAGCCGTTCGTGCGGTCGCTGCGCGTCGATGTCCTGCGGGAGCTGCCGCACGAGCGAGATGCCTACACCCAGGGCCTCGTCTGGTGGAACGACCGCTTGTTCGAGAGTGCCGGGCTGAGGCAGGCGTCGACCCTGCGTCGGCTGGACCCGCAGACCGGGCAGGTGCAACAACGCCTTGATGTGGCCCCCGAGTATTGGGCCGAAGGGCTGGCCTTGGTCGACGATCGCCTGTTTCAGATCACCTACACCAGGGAGCGGGCGTTTACCTACGATCGCGACTCGTTCGCGCCGGGTGAGACGTTCAGTTACGACGGAGAGGGGTGGGGGCTCTGCTACGACGGGACCCGCCTGGTCATGAGCAACGGGAGCGACCGGTTGACGTTTCGTGACCCGACCACGTTCGAATCGATCGGCGAGCAATCGGTGCGGCTCCGCGGCCAACCCCTGCGCAACTTGAACGAGCTCGAGTGTGTCGATGGCGCGGTCTACGCCAATGTCCACGGGGAAGAGTTTCTGGTGCGGATCGACCCCGCGACCGGTCGCGTGACCGATTACATCGATGCGTCCGGACTGCTGTCTGACGCCGAGCGCGTCGGCATCGATCTGTTCAACGGAATCGCCTACCACCCGACGGCCGAGACGTTTTACATCACAGGCAAACTGTGGCCGAAGATGTTCGAGGTGCGATTCGTCGAGTAGGTAACACCCTCTACCGGGACTCGTTCTCGGGTCGGTCGGCCGTGAGCCGTCGCATCAACTCGATGGTGGGGGTGGGGGCCTCGAATTCCGCTTCTTCGAGCGGCGTACGCCCGTGGTGGTCCAGCGCCTCAAGATCGGCGCCGTGGTCGACCAGATACTCGACGATCTCGTCCTCGCCCAATCGGATGGCGGTGTGCAACGCGGTAGGGCGCGCGGGAGGCGCGAGGTTCAGGTCGAGTCCGAGTTCCACCAGACGTTGTATCACCGCCAGCTCACGGCTCCGGATGGCGAGCAGCACGGCCCCGGCGCCTTCGTTGGACAGTGCGGCCGGCTCCGCCCCCAGTTCGATCAACGCCTCCATCATCTCCAGGTCGCCGGATCGAGCCGCCGTCAGAAACGGGGTCAGGCCGGTGATACGCCCCGGGGCGGGGATACCGCTCGGCTCGGCCGGCTCCGTCCGCGCATGGAGGCTGGCTCCCCGGGCAACCATGTCTCTGACGAGCTCCGTGTTGCCGTGTCCGACTGCTTCATGCAGCGGCGTGCTGCCGTCGCGGTCGCGCGCATTGACGTCCGCGCCAAGCTCCAGCAGCAGCCGGATGACCGCGTCGTGACCCTGAGAGAGCGCCAGCAAGAACGCAGTGGTCCCGTCGTCCGTGATCGCGTGCGGGTCCGCGCCCTCGCCGATCAACGCGCGCACGTTATCCGTGTCGTCCGCCATCGTCGCAAACAGCAGTGCGTTGAATCCGCTGTGCGAGACCGCGCTGACGTTCGCTCCGCGTTCGATCAGGAGACTGGCGATCGAGGCATGTTGGCCGGCCAGTGCCCACATCAACGGGGTCTGGCCCATGCGCGATTCCACGACGTCAAGATCGGCGCCGCGCGCCAGCAGCAGTCGAACCACCTCTTCGTTGCCGGCGTGAACGGCCGCGAGGAGCGCGGTATCGCCACTCCAGCGTGTTGCGTCCACCTCGGCGCCGCGGTCGAGCAGCAGCCGCACCGGGCCCAGGTGTCCCCCGGCGCTCGCCAGCAGGAGCGGTGTCTCACCGTTCTCGTCGGCGACGTTGACGTCGGCGCCGGCGCGAAGCAGTGCGGCGGTGATGGCGGTGTCGCCACGGAGGGCGGCCCAGGCGAGCGGCGTCGACCCATCGTCGCGGACCTGGTGCACGTCGGCCCCGTCGGCGATCAGGGTCCGCACCGCCCCCACATCGCGCCGCTGGATCGCCTCGATCAAGGCCAGCCCCTGATCCGGGTCCTGAGAGCGGGCCTGAGTGAATACCGGCGGGGCCAGCGTGCCGAGGGCCAGCACCCAGGCGAACCGCGTGAAGATGCGCACGGAGCAATGGTAAACCCCGGTCAGGTCGCCCCGCCACCGCCGGTTCGATACATAATTCGCGCATGGGGTGTTCCGCGGTGCGATCTGGCTCCGAAGCCGGGACGGCCAGACGCGCTCGTTCGTCACGGCGGGTCGCGGTGCTGGTGTGTCTGTCGGCCATTGCCGCCAGTTCCGGCCAGGCCCAATCGTCGGGCCAACTGCTGGAGTCCACCGTTAGCCGATATTGCGTGAGTTGTCACAACGACCGGACAAGGACCGCCGGCCTGACGCTCGAGAGCATGGATTCGGGAGACGTCGCCGCTCAGGCGCCGGTCGTGGAAAAGGTGCTGCACAAGTTGCGCGCCGGGGAGATGCCACCGGCTGGTCGACCGGGGCCTGACGCCGTCACGGCGGCCAACCTGGTCGCGTGGCTGGAAACCGAGCTCGACCGCGTCGCGGCCGACCATCCCAACCCGGGCGCACCCGCCATCCACCGGTTGAACCGCGCCGAGTATGGCAATGCCGTGCGTGACCTGTTGGGGCTCGACCTCGACCACGCTCGCGATCTCCCGGCTGACGACTCGGGGTACGGCTTCGACAACATCGGCGACGTGCTGACGGTGTCTCCGCTGCATATTGAGAAATACATCGCGTCGGCGCGACGCGTGAGTCGCCAGGCGGTCGGGACGCTCGCGCCCCGTCCCGTTGTGGAGCGATATTCGACGCCCCGCGGGACTGTCGACGAGGCGATCGGTCGGCTACCGCCGCACGAGCGTGGCGGCACGTTGTTCCACCATTACTTCCCGTTCGACGCCGAGTATGTGATTCGCGTGCGGGTACGGGGCCGTCGCGCTCCCGGCCTACCTGCACCCAAGCTGGACGTCAGGGTCGACGGCCGGCGCGCCCGGCTGTTCGACGCCGATTTTGACGCGCAGGAAGCCGAGCAGGGGACCCGTAACTTTGAGTTGCGACTCCCGGTCTCGGCGGGCGACCACGAGATCGCGGCCGGGTTCCTCACCGAGCTCGCCCACAGCGAGGCGGTCGGCGCGACCGACACCAACGACTTTTCCGTGGACTACGTCCTGGTCGAGGGCCCATATGACTCAACTGGGGTAGGAGACACCGCCAGCCGCCGTCGCATCTTCGTCTGTCGTCCCGCCACGGTCGAAGACGAAGCGCCGTGCGCGCGGCGAATCATGTCGAGTTTGACCAGACGAGCCTATCGCCGCCCGGTGACGACCGCGGACATCGAGCCATTGATGGGTCTGTTTGCCATCGGTCGAGCCGATGGTGCCGCGTTCGAGGCGGGCATCGAGATGGCACTCAGCGGCGTACTAGTGTCGCCGAGTTTCCTCTTTCGGGCGCCCGAGATCCCCGATGGTGGCCAGCCTGGGACGGTGTATCCCCTCTCAGACATCGACCTGGCCTCGCGGCTCTCGTTCTTCCTGTGGAGCAGCATTCCAGACGAAGAGCTCCTGCAACTGGCCGAGACGGGACAACTCAGCGACCCAGACGTGCGGGCCGAGCAAGTTGCCCGGATGCTGGCCGACCCCAAGGCCGCCTCGCTCGTCGAGAACTTCGGGGGGCAATGGCTGCATCTGCGCAACGTGGCGGACTGGATGCCAGATCCGGAGCGATTCGACGAGTTCGACGACTCGCTCCGCTATGCGTTTCAGCGGGAAACGGAGCTGTTTCTGGAGCACCTCATTCGCGACGATGCCAGCGTGCTCGATCTCATCGACGCCGATTACACGTTCCTCAACGAGCGGCTCGCCGGTTTCTACGGCATTGACGGGGTGGAGGGGGGCTACTTTCGCCGGGTCTCACTCGCCGGCAGCGCGCGTGCCGGCATCCTGACCCAGGGCAGCGTGCTGATGGTGACGTCGTACCCGACCCGCACGTCGCCGGTGCTGCGTGGCAAATGGGTACTCGAGAACCTGCTGGGGGCGCCGCCACCACCGCCGCCAGCCGACGTGCCGGCGCTGGCCGACAGCGCGGAGACATCCGCCGGCAGCTTGCGGGAAGCGTTGGAGCAGCATCGGGCGAACCCGGCCTGTGCCGTGTGTCATGCCAGGCTCGATCCGATCGGGTTCGCGCTGGAGAACTTCGATGCGGTCGGTTCGTTTCGCACCGAGGACGACGGCGTGACGGTTGAAACGTCTGGCGTGTTGCCGGATGGCACCCTGGTCGATGGGCCCCAGGGGCTGCGCGACGTCTTGTTGGCGCGACGTGACGAGTTCGTCGAGGCGCTCGCCGATCGATTGCTGACCTACGCGCTGGGTCGAGGCCTGGAGTCGTACGACCGACCTGCCGTGCGGGACATTCGACGGCGGGTGGAATCTGGCGGCTATCGATTTTCCGCGCTGTTCGAGGCTATCGTCGATAGCGTACCATTCCGGCTGAGGAGGATTCCGTCGTCATGATCACGAGACACGCGTTGCCACGTCGAACCTTCCTTCGGGGCATGGGGACCGCCGTGGCCCTCCCGTTTCTCGACGCCATGACCCCGGCGTTTGCCGCCGCGGCCACGCCGATTACGCGTGTGGCCTTCGTGTATACGGCCAACGGCGTGATCATGTCCGATTGGACGCCTCAACAGGAGGGCGCGCGGTTCGCCTTCACGAAAACCCTGCAGCCGCTCGAACCGTTTCGGGACCAGCTCCTGGTGCTGAGTGGTCTGGCCCATCGCAACGGCGAGGCGCTTGGCGACGGTCCTGGCGACCACGCTCGCGCCGGGGCGAGCTGGCTGACCGGCGTGCATCCGAAGAAGACGCGGGGGGCCGACATCCGGAATGGCATGTCGGTCGACCAGATGCTGGCCGAGGGCATCGGTCGGAGCACCCCGCTGCCGTCGCTCGAACTGGGGTTGCAAGACGTGCGGATGGTCGGTGGATGCGATTCCGGGTACAGCTGCGCCTACAGCAACACCATTGCCTGGAATTCTCCCACCACGCCGCTGCCCTACGAGACGAATCCCCGTCGGGTGTTCGAGCGCTTGTTCGGTGACGGTGACACGACCGACCCGGCGGTGCGCGCGACGCGGGCCAGGCAGAACCGGAGCTTGCTGGATTTTGTGCTCGGTGACGCGCGACGACTGGACGCCAGCCTTGGCGCCGGTGATCGCCGCAAGCTCAGCGACTATCTCGACTCCGTGCGCGAAGTGGAGCGTCGTATCCAGAACACGGAGCAGCGAGACGGCGCGGAACTGCCAACCTTGGACCGACCGGACGGGGTTCCGCCCACCTTCGAAGAGCACGTCGATCTGATGTCCGATCTGGTCGCCATCGCATTCCAGGCAGACCTGACCCGTGTCGTCACCCTGATGTACAGCCGAGAGGGCGGCAATCGCACGTATCGCGCGATCGGCGTGCCAGACGCGCATCACGGGCTGTCACATCATCAGAACGATCCGGCCCGCATGGCCCGGCTGCAGTTGATCGACCAGCATCACGTCGGGATGCTGGCCTACTTCGTGGAGAAGCTGCGGGACGCCCAGGACGAGCGCGGGTCCTTGCTGGACCAGTCGATGGTGGTCTACGGCAGCAGCCTAAGCGACTCCAATGCCCACACGCACGACAACCTCCCGACACTCGTCGTGGGCGGCGGAAATGGTGCGTTTCGCGGCGG
>CAUZAY010000162.1:0-9498 GCA_963577695.1 Vicinamibacteria bacterium
GCGAACGAGCGACTCGGATTCAAGCCGGACCAACGGGACTATGGCATCGGCGCCCAGATTCTTGGCGAGCTCGGGGTCCGGAGTATGCGTCTGCTGACGAACAATCCTCGCAAGTTCGTCGGGCTCGAGGGCTACGGCCTGTCGGTGTCTGCTCGACGATCCAGCCTGATTCGCCAGCCAGGGTGGGCGCCGGCGCAGAGCCGACGTGCGCGTTGCCAGCGCCACTTCGACCCCGCCCGCCAGGTCCCCTTGACCGCAACCGTCTGTACTGGCAGCGTTGGGGCGATTCGTCCTGCGTACCGGGGAGTAATCCGCCTTGTGGTCGGGGGGAGAGGAGGGCCACTGGCGGGATCGAGCAGGGTTACGTCAACAGGGTGGTCTAATAGCTCCTATTGTCAGGCCGCCATGCTCAATCTGCGCGTGGATGTGGTGCGGCGACTGAGCCAACTGCTCGGCGCAGTGCTCAGCCAAGAAGGAGAGTGATGTGGCTGAAGAGTGTCAACTCGAGAGGAGCAAACGGCTTGGCGCACGATTGACGCGCGGCGTTGCGGCCTGCCTGTCCTTGCTGGTCTTTGTTGGCCTCTTCAGCAGAGGAGTAGCACAGGCCGAGGTCGACGATGAAGCGGAGTCCGTGGTCGTTGGGTCGCGGCCGGATCCGGCTCCAGAGAGTGGCGGCAGCGGAAGCGAGACTGCCAGAGAGGGGACCATCCAACTCCCCATCCAACTCCCCGAGCGGGACCCGAACGCCTGCCGCAGCGACCCGGCGATGGGCCCGGAGATGGTCGTCATCGAGGGCGGTCATTTCAGGATGGGCTCGCTCGACGGTGACAGTAACGAGAAGCCAGTGCACACGGTTGCGGTGAAGTCGTTTGCCCTCAGTCGTTGCGAAGTCACCGTGGCGGAGTTCTCCGTCTTCGTGGAGGACACGGGGTATGTCGCGACGGCTGACAGCGGGGACTGTCGTGCGTTGAACGAAGCTGGCATCACCTTTGTCGACAGCGTGGACGCGTCCTGGCGAGATCCACGCTACCCGGAAGTCGCCCAAGTCGCTTCGATGCCAGTCGTGTGCGTGTCCTTCGACGATGCGTTGGCCTACACGCAGTGGCTCGCCGCGCGCACGGGTCAGTCCTACCGGTTACCCACGGAAGCCGAGTGGGAATACGCCGCGCGCGCTCGCACGACCACCGCACGCCATTGGGAGGTCTACCGGTCCGCAAGTCCCTGTGATTTCGCCAACGGCGCCGACAAGGACGCCAAGTCGCGGTTCAAGGATCGGTCGATCGTAGATTGTGCTGACGGTCATGTGGTCTCGGCCCCGGTGGGGACCTATCGACCGAACGCGTTCGGCCTGTACGACATGTTGGGCAATGTCTGGGAGTGGACGGCAGATTGCTGGCACGAGTCCTATGACGGCGCCCCGATCGACGGCGATGCCCGGCAGGAAGCGGACCACTGTTCGAGGCGTGTGGTTCGCGGCGGCTCTTGGTTCTACGGACCCATGGGCCTGCGGTCTGCCAAGCGGAGCAGGGACGACACCACAAGAACGTACAACAGCGTTGGATTTCGCGTTGCCAGGACGCTCTGACCCCATGTGCTTTTCGCTCCGTCCCTTCTCACTGTCCCTGTGCTCGGCGTTTCGCAGTGCGGGTGGCCCGTGGCGCCGGCTGGCTGCAGTACTGCTCATCGTGCCCCTGGCCGCCGGTGCCTGTGCTGCTCGTTCCGCGGACCGAGATGGTGATGACCACCAGCAACCCGGTAGAGGGACTGGCGCTTACTCCAGGAACCGGGATGTGGAGGGCGAGCGCTTCATCCTCGAAGCTGGCGCGGAGTTGTTCAGCGAGCACTGCGCCGTCTGCCACGGCGAGCGCATGGAGGGGGCGGCCCAGGGCACGCCGCTGATCGGGGCCGCGCTCGCCCGCGGCGCGTCTGTCGACGAGCTGGTGGCGAGCATCCGCAACGGCTTCCCGGAGCGCGACATGCCGGCCTGGTCCGCCACCATGAGCGCCGAGCAGATCAAGACCCTGGCGCTCTGGATAGCCGAGGTTCGGGAAGGGTTGGTCTACTCGCAGTTCAACTATACGAACGAGCTCACCATCCCGGAGGGTGCGATCCGAACCCGGGCGTACGACCTCGAGATCGACGTGCTGATCGCGGGGCTCGACCCACTGCCATACTCCCTCGCGGTGCTGCCCGACGGTCATGTGTTGGTCACCGAGAAGAAGCGCGGCCTTCGGCTCGTCACGCCGGAGGGAGAACTCTCGACGCTTATCGGAGGTACGCCGGCGGTCTACGACGACAGCCAGCTCGGTTTGGGTGGTGTCGAGGAGGGCCTCGGCTGGCTCCTGGACGTAGCCCCGCATCCGCGCTTCCGCGAGAATGGTTGGATCTACCTGGCCTACACCGACCGCTGTGGAGGCTGCAACGAGGCCAGTCGAGTCTCGCAGCGCCCGGTTTCCATGGTCAAACTCGTCCGTGGTCGCATTGAGAGCGGCCGCTGGGCAGACGAGCAAGTGATCTGGCAGCCGCCGCTCGAATCCTACTCGCCCTCAAGCGACTCGGTGGCCGGTGGTCGAATCGCTTTCGACCCGGACGGTTACGTGTTTCTGAGCGTGGGCTACAAGAGCGACGACGGGATTCAGGACCTCGCCTCGCCGCACGGCAAGATCCACCGGATCCGCGACGATGGCCGAGTCCCGGCGGACAATCCCTTCGTCGATGTGCCCGGCGCGGTGCCGAGCATCTGGAGCTATGGCCACAGGTCCCCGCAGGGCCTCGAGTTCGATGCCCGCACCGGTCGCCTGTGGGGAACCGAGCACGGACCCCGGGGCGGCGACGAGCTGAATCTACTGCTGCCTGGACGCAACTACGGCTGGCCTCTCTTCTCGAACGGACAGAACTACGATGGCACACCGGTTAACTGGGATGGGCGCCACGGCACCGAGGTGTCGCTCGAGGATGTCGCCCAACCTGTGGTGGATTTCACACCGTCGGTGGCCGTGTCGGCATTCGTGGTCTATGAGGGTGACGCTTTTGCCGCCTGGCGCGGGGATCTGCTGGTCGGCTCGCTAAAGGCAGCGGACCTCATCCGGTTGCGAATCAAGGATGGTCAGCTACTCGAACGCGAGATCCTGATCGAGAACGTGGCACGGATCAGAGACGTTGAGATCGGCCCGACTGGCGAGCTCTACCTGCTGCTCGAGCACGCCTCCGGCGGTCAGGTCGTTCGGGTCACTCCCGCTCAATCAAGGCGCTGAGCGAGAAAGGTCGGCTTAGGTGTGGTGCGGACGACGGAGACGATGGCGGCAGCTCCCTGGATGCGTGGGGCAACGCCTACTTTCTACGGAACGACGTCGGACCGGACATTCCGGCGGTCGAGGCAGCAACCGTGCATCCCGACCCGGCCATGGATACGCAGCCGTTGTTTGACCGTCTGGCCGAAGGGGGGACTCCAGATGGTCGATCTGGAGAGTCGGCAGGAATGAGCAGGCGGTCTCATCCTCCCGCGGTCACTGTCACGATCCGGCAAGCAACAGTTCCACGACGGCGTCTGTGTCACTGAAGTCGGGCAGGACCGCGTGCGCGTCGGCCTGACGGAGCGCGTCTTCTTCATAGCTCCCGGTGGCCACGGCGATGGAACGCGCCCCGGCCGCCGCCGCGCACTGGACGTCGAGCGGGGTGTCGCCGATGACAACCACGTCAGCGGCGGCGTGCACCCGCACCCCGTCACGCCCGGCTCGCTCGACCGCAATCGGGACCAGCGCGTCCCGCACGGGCGCGTCGTCCCCGTAGGCGCCGAAATGGAAGAAGTGCCACAGGTCGAAATGCCGAAGCTTGATCTGCGCCGGTTCGGCGAAATTCCCGGTGACAAGACCGCAGCGGATCTGGTCGAGGTGACTGAGTCGCTCCAACAGGGCGGACACCCCGGGCATCAGACCCTTGCGAGGTCCCGGGAAGTGAATTTCGTCGGCGAACAGTGCACAATAGCGCCGATGGAACCGCGCACGGGCCTCGCCGTCCGCGGTCACACCGGCCCGGGCGAGGGCGTCCGTCAGGATGAGGTCATCAGTCATCCCGGCCACCGGAACATGGTCGAACCCGCGTGCTACCCCGAACAGGTCCTCGAACGCGCGGGTCAGCGCGCGGTATCCGGCCCGGCCAGAGAGCAGCAAGGTGCCGTCGATGTCGAAAAGAAGGATCTTGGAGAACACCGGTGAGTGAAACTCAGACGCCAAGGTCGCGATTCACCTCGTCAACAATCTTGCCCGATGCGGACAGGGCATCCACGATGGCCCGCAACGCGAGGAAGTTGGCGGCGACGGCCATGATGGCGAGGAGCGCGTGAACACCGGATGGAATCACTCTGGTGTCGACGCCGCCTCCCAGGATCGCGGTCAGCATGGTCAACCCCATCGCCATCGAGGCCAGCTTGAACACGGGCCCGCGAAGGGCGGACACCCGTGCCACGGCGTCGGTTTCGAGCCCGCCCTCGATCACGGCATCCTTGATGGCTTTGACCTTGCCGATGAGATAGAACATGGTCATCGAGTGTCCGAGCAGGGTCATGAGCGTGACAAAGATGGCGAGCGTAGCGTGGGCGAGCACGTCGTCGGGCACGGCCACCAGATAGCCGAGCGCAAAGCTGACGACGAGACCGACAAGCGAGAGGATCGACGCGGTGATCAGCGCAGCGGACATGAGCCGTTGATCATATCAGCGGCGCGTCCACACATGGCTCAGCCTCCGTCGCCCGTCGTCGTGCGGTGGCTGCCGATCGTACGCGAGCAACTGGGCGACCGGCGGGACCTGCTGGACCTGGCGATGGGGGCCGGCCGTCATGCCAAGCTTGCCGCGGAGTTGGGGTTCCGCGTGTTCGGCGTTGATCGCGACCTCTCCCGGGTTCGCCGGGCGAAAACGGGCACCTTGCGTCACGCGGCACTGTGGGTCGACGACCTGGAAGTCATGCGGTTGCCACCCCAGCGGTTCGATCTGATCATCTGCACGAACTACCTGCAGCGCACGATCTGGCCGGCCCTACGCGCTGCCGTGCGACCCGGCGGATTCGTCATTTACGAGACGTTCACGGTCGGGCAACTCCTCTACCGTACCGGGCCACGGTCGCCGGACTATCTTCTGCAACCGCTCGAGTTGCATGGCGTGTTTGCCGATTGGGAGCTGTGCCACGACGAGGAGCGTGCGAAACCGGCCGCGGTCGCGCAGGTTGTTGCGCGAAAACCGGCGTAGCCGCGCTAGCTGGCTTCCGGGTTGGGTGCGGTCGCGCGGCGGGTGGGCTTGGTCTGACGGGCGACCAACGCGCGATACTCGCGGATCAGCAGTTCGAGGTGCTCGCGCTCCTCGTCGGCGAACTCCAGAAAGATCCGCTTCCCCTCGGAGTCTTCGAACCGCTGGCCGTACCGCTTGAAGAACTGGTGGGATGCGCGCTCACAGCGGATGCCGATCATCAATGCTTCACGGTCGTCGACGACGCCGCCCAGTTCCTCGGCCCCAGAGGCGAACAACCCGTTGGCCGCCCCCTTGAAGAACAGAAACGTCGGATAGGACTCGAGGTCGGGGTCCTCCAACAGCAACTCCTGGTAGCGTGCCTCGAGCGTCCCCAGGTGGTCCGTCTCTTCGCCGGACAAACGCTTGAACACCTCGCGCGCCCGGGTATCCTGCACCAACTCCGCGCCGCGCGAATAGAAGTCAAGACCGCTCCGCTCGGTGGCAATCGCCATGCGCAACGCGTCACGCGCAAACAGCAACTCCGTGGTGCCCCCGGTCGAGGTGTCCTGCCGTCCCTCTCGGCAGTCCTCGCAGATCCCGTGGACTTGCAGCACGCTCTGGCGGGCCTGAAAGCCACGCGCGGCCGCAATCTCTTCGAGCAGGACCTCGATATCGGAACTCAGAAACTCAGATGACCGGTTGCAGGACTCACAAATGAGGTGAAAATGCCGCGGGTGCCGGTAGGAGTGCTCGAAACGGAACCGGCCTTCCCCGAAGTCGACCTTCCGGGCGATGCCGGCATCGACCATCCATTGGAGGGTGCGATACACCGTGGCACGACTTATTTTCTGGTCTTCCTGACGCATCAGGTCGACCAGATCGTCCGCGCTGAGGTGCCCCTCCTGCCCGAGAAACACGCTGACGATCAGCTCGCGCTTACTGGAGCGCTTGCCACCGGGTGGGCGCAAGCGTTCGAGGTAGGCAGATTGGGCGTCCATGCCACCAGGCGCCAGCCGGGGAACGTCAGACGTCGAACGAGGAGCCGCACCCGCAGGTGGACTTGGCGTTCGGGTTCTTGATGGTGAATCCGCCGCCGGTCAGGTTGTCGACGAAATCGACCTGGGCACCAGATAGATACCGCAAGCTGATCGGATCAACATACAACCGCACGCCGTTCGACTCGAAGACTTGATCGGCCGCCGGGTCGCCGGAGCCCTCTTCGATCATCAGACCATATTGAAAACCGGAGCAGCCGCCCCCCTGCACGAACACCCGGAGACCCGCCTCCGCCTTCTTCTCTTCCAACATCAGATCGGTGATCTTGGTTGCCGCGGTCTCGGTCACGGTGATGACTTCAGACATCTGATTGCGATCTCCCCGGCTCCAGAACGGAGCCCTCTGTGAATTATATCGAGAGCGGCCCCCCGCCTCAAGCGGGCGCCGTTGGCTGTTCTACAATACGCAGAGTACGCAATCTCCATCTGGGCGAGACGCCAGACCACACTGATGAGTACCCCTTCCGACCCGCTGCTCGATCGGGCCCAGGCCCGGTGGACCGATCTGGCCGCTTCCCGGCCTGACCTCGAACCCGCCATTGCCATGCAGCGCTCGATGGTCACCCGGACCATTGACACGGTGCGACGGCTGGGCGCGGCTAAAATTGCAGACATCACCTTGGATCCGGCGCTGGCGGCGACCAAGTTGCGTGCGGCGACGCCGGTGCTACGGGGCGAGGTACTCGCGCTCCCCGTCGAGCTCCTTAGCCCTTTGGTGTTCCAGGCCTGCGACGACCTTGCGGCCGGGGGGGCCGGAGAGGTGGCGCGTCACGTGCGGGCCTGCCTCGACGCCGGTCGCATCGAGCTGAGCTCGCTGCTGGTCGCGTCATTTGATCGAGACCACAACGCGATCCGCATGAAGGCGATGCACGAGAGTATCGCACCCGACGTGCTGTGGCTCGCGGCGGAGCTCGCGGTCGGACCGGCGGCTCACATCGCACAGCGGGCGGTGTTCGCACCAAAGGGCGGCGAGCCACACCCGGCCGTCACCGGTGCGCTCGCGGCCTGGCCCCACGGGTATTGCCCCGCGTGCGGCTCCTGGCCGGCATTTGGCGAAGCGACCGACGGAGCCGAGCGGCTGCGTTGCTCGTTCTGCGGCCTCGGCTGGCGTCGCAACCAGCCGGGCTGCACCTATTGCGGCGCCGACGAGCTCACCGCCGCGAAAACTGACCCGGGCGAACCGCATCGGGCTGAGCTGTGCGGCGGCTGCGGCGCCTATCTGAAATGGCTGGTCCCGGCGGCCCCCACGCCGTTCGAGCTGCTCCCGGTTGAAGACCTCGCCTCGATGGGGCTCGATGTGCTGGCGGCCAAGCAGGGGTTTGGTCGGCCGTCGCTCCCGGATCTGGGTGACCCCGCACGGTTGCCGTGCGAAGGTCTCGAGACGGCACCATGACCGCAGCTGCGAAGAAGCCGAACGCACGACACGCGCTCGTGCGAGCGCCTCTCGGCACCATGCTGGCGCCGCTGGCCCTGCTGGCGACATTGAGCCCGGCCGCCCCGGTGAGGGCGCAGGACCAGCCGCACGCCCGCCTGTTTTCGCCTGACGACATCGGCATTCTCGAGGCCCCTGACCGCGACATGTGGCAGAGGCCGGACGAGATCATGGACGTGCTGAACATCGCCGACGGGTCGGTGGTGGCCGATGTCGGCGCCGCCGCCGGCTGGTTCACCGTGCGACTCGCCCGACGGGTCGGTCCCAACGGACTCGTGTTCGCCGAAGACATACAGCAGCCGATGCTCGATGCCATCGCGTATCGGGTCAGCCATGAGGGCTTGGACAACGTGGTCAGGGTGCTGGGCACGGCGGAAAATCCGAGACTGCCGGCCGATCTCGACGCGGTCTTGATTGTCGACGTGTATGCCGAGGTGGAGGACCCGGTCTCGTTGCTCACCAATGTGGCGGCAGCGCTCAAACCCCAAGGACGTCTGGGCATTGTCGACTTCACGCGGGACGGTGGCGGCCCGGGACCGGAAATGGAGCTTCGCGTGGAAGCGGAGAAAGTCATCCGCGACGCCCAGGCGGCTGGACTGAGTCTTCTCTCTCGCGAGACGTTCCTGACCTACCAGTTTCTGCTGGTGTTCGGCCTCGAACCAGACTCCGCGGGGCAGGCCCAGACCGCGCGCTGAGGGGCACCGGGCTGTTTTCCCCCATGCGGACCGCGCTCACAATTGCCGGCAGCGACTCCGGAGGTGGTGCTGGTATCCAAGCCGACCTGAAGACGTTCGCCGCGCATGACCTGCATGGCGTGTGCGCGGTGACGGCGGTGACGGCCCAGAACACGGTCGGCGTCACGACCGTGGCATCGGTGAGCGCTCCGGTCGTCGCGACGCAGATCGTTGCCGTCATGGACGACTTCGACGTTGCGACCATCAAGACCGGCATGCTCGTGACACGCGCCATCGTGGCCGCCGTGTGCGACCGGCTTGAAGCGCGTCCGGATATCCCTCTGGTGGTTGACCCGGTGGTGGCCTCCACCAGCGGGGACCGGCTATTGGAAGAAGACGCCGTCTCGATCGTGTGCGCCCGCCTGCTGCCGCGCGCCTGTCTCGTCACCCCGAATCGGCGTGAAGCGGAGATCCTGACCGGACTGCACATCGCGACGCGGCAAGAGGCCGTTGAGGCGACTGCCCGCCTGCGGGAGATGGGCGCTGGCGCAGTCGTGCTCACCGGTGGTGATGCAGACGGCCCAGAGGCCGTGGACCTGTTCGACGACGGCGACACGCTCGAGGAGCTTCGCGGCCCGAAACTGAAGAGCCGCGCTACCCATGGCACCGGCTGCACCTTCGCCGCCGCCATCACCGCCCGTCTGGCGCAGGGTGCGTCCCTCAGAGATGCGGTTACCTCAGCGAAACGCTACGTCGAGGGGGCCATCAGACATGCCCACCCACTGGGTCGTGGGCACGGTCCGCTCAATCATTTCTGGAACAAATGAACGACAATAGAACAGTCATGCAGACGGCGCCGTATGCGGTCACGACCGACACGTTGAACCTCGAGGCGCTCATTCACGCGGTCACGAGCACCACGCCGGACGCCGCCGTCGACGCGGTCGGCCCTGGCGGCATCACCTCGTTCGTCGGGATCGTGCGAAACGAGAACGCCGGCCGACGCGTCTTGCGCCTGGAGTACGAGGGATACGAGCCGCTGGCGCTTCGAGCGTTCGAGCAGATCGGGACTGAAACGGCTAGTCGGTGGGACGTGCGCGTGGCGTTGCATCACCGA
>CAUZAY010000163.1:0-9493 GCA_963577695.1 Vicinamibacteria bacterium
ATCGAGCGCGGGTCCGGGGCTCGGCGCTGCTGCGCCGTTAGCGGGGCGGCGTGGGCGACGACAACCAGGGCCAGCGTGCAGGCGAGCAGGCGCCGCACGGTCACCAAGCTTGGCGAATCTGTCATGGTACGTGTCTCGGTTCAGAGATGGTTCGGTCTTCTGGCGAGCGCGCTGCTGCGGCCTCTATTCGACGATCGAACTCCAGTTCGTGGCAACGTGCTCTGCCGTGCGCCACGCGAGTGCCTGCGCCGTGAGGGTTGGGTTCCTGGCACCGCTCGTGCCCATCACCGACGCGCCGAGCACACCGAGGTTCGGTACTTCATGCGACAGGCCGTACTGGTTCACGACGTTCGTTTCGGGGTCGTCGCCCATGCGCGTGCCGCCATAGGCATGGGTCGTGACTCCCATCTGGCCGCCAAGTCCGCTCCGGAGGACCTCGATGGCACCTGCCTCGCGATACCACCGGGCCATCTTGTCCTGCAAATAGGCGGCGAGCGCCAGTTCGTTGTCCTTGTACTCGGCCGTGATCCGGATGACCGGGAAGCCCAGCGGGTCTGTCACCGTCGGGTCGAGGTCCAGGTAGTTGGCGCCATACGGTAGCGTGGTCTTCTGGATATACGCGCTGTTCGTCCGGTCGGCGTTTTCCCGGATGAACGACTTCCAGGCTGAACCCCAACTTGGCGCGCGGCCAAACGTGCCCATACTCGCGGCCGAGATCGGCCGCCGGTCCGAGTAAGCCCACATGTTGCCGCCGCCGATGAAGTCGAGACCACCGTGGTCAAAGTTGTCGTCGGCGAAGTCGTCCACCGCGACGCCCTGCGCCGGCAACCCGTACCAGGCGTGCAGATCGTAGGGGAACAAGGCAGTGACCCCGGCTCCCTGGTGATGACTCAAGTAGTGTTTGCCGACCTGCGCGTGATTGTTCGACAGGCCGATCGGGAAAGCCCTGGACTTCGAGAGCAGCAGCAGCCGGACGTTCTCGTAGGTGTAGGTGGACACGAAGACGAATCGCGCCGGCTGGAAGAACTCCTCCCGGTCTTGCAGGTAGGTGACACCGGTCACCTTGCCCTGATTGTCCGTCTCGATCTTGGTGACCGTGGCATGGGTGACCACCTTCAGTCGGCCGGTTGCTTCCGCTCGCGGAATCGTCGTGACCGCCGGCGAGTTCTTCGCGTCGACGTGGCACCCGCCCTTGTTGCAGTGCCCGTGGTACATGCACCCGGAGCGTCCCTGATACGCCTGGGAGTTGACGGCGGCGGGCCCGGGAAACGGCTGCCATCCCAACGACCGCGCCGAGTCCGCCATCCGGTCGAGGAACCCGGTCCAACGGAGCGCCGGCATGGGGTAGTCGCGATCCCGCGGCCCCTCGAACGGGTTGCCACGCGGGTTCTGCTGCCCCCGCACGTTGCCGGCCTGGCCCGACACTCCGATTTCGTGTTCGATCCGGTCGTAGAACGGCTCGAGCTCTTCGTAACCGAACGGCCAGTCTTCGATCGTCGAGCCGGCCGGAATCCGCGATGCCCCGTAGCGTCTGGTCGTCTCCGACACCACCTTGAAGTCCCACGGGTTCAACCGCCAGCTCTGGGCCCAGTAGTGCAAGGTGGTCCCGCCGACCGCGTTCATCATCGGGTGTCCGCCGCCCTGCACCGCGGTGCCCGAGCGAGTCCGCCGCAACGTCGGCACCTCCGTGGCGCACTTGCGCACCGCGAACGGCCAGTCGCGGACGTTATTGCGAATCTCGTCTGGGGCGAAGTCGCGCTTGGTCAGTCGGCTCCCCGCCTCGAGGCCCACGATGTCGAGCCCCGCGTTGGCGAGCGGCAAGGCTGCCACGCCGCCGGCGGCGCCGAGCCCCACAATCACGACATCGGTTCCGGGCAACCTAGTCGCCATGGTGCGTCTCCTTCCGTGCGTTGCTGACCACGGCTTTTTCGAAGTTGTCGGCGTCGTAGGCAGAGCGATGGTTCGGCTCCAACTCGCCCGCCTCGAGCGCGGTCTGCAGCCCTGGCGACACCGCGGTGCGCACGCCCGGGTACTTGATGAGGTCCCACCCGATGAAGTTCCGGTTGCCTCCGTAGTACGGGTCGCCAAACGTGCCCTGCAGGACGTGGCTCCGGACCATGCCGAAGAACGCGCCGGAGCTGCCGGCGAATCCGGTGCGCGCGCCGGTGGCCGCGCCGGTCTCGACGTCGATGAGCGCCGACACCTGGTCCACGTGGGACAGGTCCCGGAACGGGGCACCTCGCGATGACCGGCAATATCGCTCGAAGGCGGCCAGTCCACCACGATAGGCCTCGCGAGAGCCGGACAGCGCGCCGCCCAGGGCCCGGTCGATATAGACCACCGCGCCCGCCGCCACCGCGCCAGGCCCATGTTCGTCCTCCGGAATCAATTGGTCGGCAATGGCTTCGAGCAGGTCAGCCTCGTCGGCGCTCAACTGCTCGTACACGACACGGCCCGGGGCCGCGGCTCCGGCTGGCTGCATCCCGGGCGGCGCGGGAGCTGGGGTCGGCGCGATGCCCGGTTCGGCTGACACACCCACCGCGCTGGCGGCCGCGGCCGCGCCGGCGACGCCTGCCCCACGCAGGAGCGCGCGTCGGGAAATCGTTCGTGGTTGTTCGTCGGTCATGGTCAGTTCCTACGTGTATGGAATCTCGGCGTCGTCAGAACCGGGTATACACCGGCACCAGCTCACCCTGTCCGAGAATGTGGCCCTGCATGGCCCGCAGCAAGTCTTGGCGATCGAGCCCGGGCTCGAGCCCGAGCGGCTGGTCGAGTGCGTACACGGTGAAGTGATAGATGTGGGGAGTGCCCGCCGGTGGTGCCGGTCCCCGGTAGTACGGTCGCCGCCAGCCGTTGAGCCCCTGGATGGCGCCGCTCAGCTCCGGCGGCATGGAGGTCTCGGGCAGAATCGGCAGTCCCTCTGGCAAGCCGTTCGCGGTTGCCGGAATGCCGTAGATGATCCAGTGAACCCACGGCGGCGGGTTCCCCGCCCCGAAGTCAGAGCAGAGGACCGCGATTTCGCGGGTGCCGTCCGGTAGATTGCTCCACGTCAGTGGTGGTGACAGGTTCCGCCCGTCGGGGGTGTAGACCCTCGGCATCGCGTCGCCCGACGTCAGTACCGGGCTCTCGACCAGAATCGACCTCGGCGCCGGCTGCGCATTGGCCGGGTCAGCCGAGAGGCTCAGACCTAGCCCCAGGCACAGGGTCGCAATCCCGTGCAGTGCTCGCATGATCTCGTTCCTCGTTCCGTCGGTCACACTCTTGTGGCTACAGTGTAAGAGCAGGCGTGTGGTGCGCGCTACGTTCTTTCGCCACGCCCATCACCGTGTGCGAGCCGGAGGCAGGTTTCCTGGCGATCCGTCCGCCTGGCGGCGTTCCTTAATGCCTAATCCGTAATGGTGTAACCTTCCTTCGCACGCGCGAGGAAGACTGAATCCCATGGGTAGATCCGTCGCCATTCAACCATCACCCGATACTCACGACGTGGTCGTCATTGGCTCCGGCGCCGGGGGCGGCACCGTGGCGCATGTGTTGACCGGGCTCGGCGTGCGGGTGACCCTGCTCGAAGCGGGACCGATGCTCGACCCGATGCGTGACTTCAAAGAGCATCAGTGGCCCTACGACGCCGACCATCGAGGCGCGCTTGAGGGCGGGGAGCGGTATTTCAGTACCGTCCCTCGGACACACTTCAGTGCCTGGAGCGGCGGGTGGGAGCTGGAGGGGGAACCGTTCACCGTCGACCGGGGCAGCGAGTTTCGGTGGTTCCGGTCGCGCGTTGTCGGTGGCCGCACGAATCACTATGGTCGGATGTCGTTCCGGTTCGCCGACTACGACTTCAAGCCCTACGACCGTGACGGGCTTGGTGAGAACTGGCCGATTACCTATGCCGAGATCGCGCCCTACTACGAAAAAGCGGAGACGCTCATCGGGGTCACCGGGAGCCTTGAGGGCATCCGGAGCGCGCCGGATGGCGTGTTTCAGACGCCGCCGTCGCCCAAGGCGCACGAGCTGCTGATTCAGGCCGCGAGCGAGCGGCTGGATATTCCGTGTATTCCGAACCGGCGCGCGGTGTTGACGCGGCCGCTGAACGGGCGACCGGCCTGTCACTACTGTGGCCAGTGCGGTCGGGGCTGTCGGGGTGGGTCGAACTATTCGTCCAGCCAGACGCAGATCTTCCCGGCGCTCGAGACCGGGCTGCTCCAGATCGTCGACCAGGCGATGGCGCGGGAGATTGTCACCGACGGCAACGGCAAGGCGACCGAGGTCATCTACATCGACAAGCGAACCGGCGGGGAACGGCGCATTCGCTGTCGGGTGTTGGTACTGGCGGCGAGTGCGTGCGAATCGGCGCGCATTCTGCTCAACTCGAAGAACGAGGAGTTCCCGGATGGGGTCGCCAACAGCTCCGGCGTGGTCGGACGCAATTTGATGGACACGGTCGGGTACGGGTTGTCGGCCCGGGTGCCCGCCCTCGAAGGGATGCCGCGCTATAACAGCGACGGCGCCGGTGGCGCACATCTCTACATGCCATGGTGGGGATGGGAACAGCAGGAGGCTCTGGGGTTCCCGCGCGGGTATCACATCGAGATGGGCGGTGGGTATGGGATGCCGGGCATCGGCTCCTTCGGTCGCGTCGCCCGCGCCGCCGGCTATGGGGCCGCCCTGAAGGACCAGGCGCGGAAAGAGTACGGCACTCGGATCAGCTTCGAGGGCCGCGGTGAGATGATTCCGAACGACGACAGCTATTGCGAGATCGATTCCGACGTGGTCGACCGGTGGGACATCCCGGTGTTGAAGTTCCACTTCAAGTGGAGCGACTATGAGCGCGACCAGGCGAAGCACATGGCCGAGACGTTCAACGCGCTGATCGACACGATGGGCGGCGTCGCGAGCGCTCCGAGGGCTCGTGATGCGTCCGGTATCTCGGTCGGGGGCAGCATCATCCACGAGGTAGGGACCGTGCGGATGGGTGAAGACCCGGAGACGTCGGCTCTCAACAGTTTCTGTCAGACGCACGACGTCGAGAACCTCTTTGTCTGCGACGGCGGGTCGTTCGTCGGGAACCCCGACAAGAACCCGACGTTGACCATCAACGCGCTTGCCTGGCGTGCGTCGGAGTATCTGGCCGAAGAGCTACGGAGAGGCAACCTCTGATGGCCGATGTGCCGGATATCTCCCGTCGCACGGTCGTCAAGCAGCTCGCGCTGGCGCTGACCGCGGCCGGCAGTGGGGCATTCAACCTGGAGGCCGCCCGGGTCGTGCACGCGCTGACTGGCGAAGAGCTGCAGACAGGCGGCTACATTCCCAAGCTCCTCACCGGCGAGGAATTCGCGACCGTCTCGCGGTTGGCGGAACTGATCGTCCCGGCCGACGCCGGTGGCGGGAGCGGCGTCGACGCCGGGGCGCCCGAGTTCATCGACCTGCTGTGCAGCCAGAACGACGACCTGGCCGAGGTGTATCAAACTGGACTGGCGTGGGTCGACGAGACCATGCTCGACCGAACCGGCGCGCGTTTCATCGAGGCCACGTCCGACGAGCAGACCGCGTTGCTGGATGGGCTGGTGGAGGCTGAGGGACGAAGGCGCGGGGGTCTCCGTCGAGGCGTGCCGTTCTTCACCTGGGTCCGCCGCATGACCGTTGACGCCTATTACACGAGCCCAATCGGGATCGCCGATGTCGGATACCAGGGCAATGCCGTGTTGAGCGAGTTCGAGGTGTCACGTGAGGCACTCAACTTCGTCAACTCTCGTATCGGTCAACTTGATGAACTGGGGAACTCTGGGGATGCACCCGAAGAGGATGAACCTGAAATTGACGCCCGCTGAGTCGTGACCGCCGATCGCCCGGCCCCTGTCGCTCCCCACACTATCTGTGCTTATCGCATCCTCAGCTGGCGCGCCGGTCCGCCCTCACCTCCGCAGCGCGGGGCGGGCCCGTGCCGTCGTCTGTGTCTGTCTCCTGGTCTCGACCTCGTCTGTCGACGCCGGGCAGGACCCTACGCCAGCTCCGAGCGGGACCCAGCCGCCGACCGGGTTCGCCCTGACCACTGACACCCGGATGGTCGCCGCCGCGCGCATCGAGGCGGCGCCTTCAATGGACGGTGACGTGCTGGGCGACCCCGCCTGGGCCGGCGTGATGCCGGCGACAGGGTTCGTGCAGACCGCGCCCGACGAGGGCCTCCCGGCCTCCGAGCGGACCGAGGTGCGCGTGGTCTTCACGGACGACACTATCTACTTCGGCATCGTCGCCTATGACCGCGACCCCTCGGCGATCATCGTCACCGACAGCCGGCGCGACTCGTCGCTGACCAGCAGCGACAGCGTGCAACTCATCCTCGACACGTTTCGTGACCAGCAGAACGGGTTCGTGTTCGGCACCAGCCCGTCCGGGCAGGAGTACGACGGGCAATTGATTAATGAAGGGGCCGGCGGCAGCGGCATGGGCCGCGGGGGCACGTCGTTCGGTGCCGGTGGCGGCTTCAATCTCAACTGGGACGGCGTCTGGCAGGTGCGCACCTCTATCTCCGACATCGGGTGGAGCGCCGAGTTCGCCATTCCGTTCCGCACGCTCCGATTCTCGCCCGGCCGCGAGCAGACCTGGGGACTCAACATCCAGCGCAGCATCCGGCGCCGCAACGAGCTGGCCTACTGGTCGCCGCTGCCTCGCCAGTTCGACCTGTTCCGGGTGTCGATGGCCGGAGCGCTCACCGGGGTCGAGGCGCCCGCCGGACTCTGGCGTACCTTGCAGGTCACGCCCTACGCCGTCGGCGGGGCGTCGAAGCAGACCGACGTGCTCGGCGCCGAGATCGAGACGTTCCGGGAGTTCGGTGGTGACCTCAAGTACGGGGTCACCTCAGGACTCACCCTCGACGCCACCGTGAACACCGACTTCGCCCAGGTCGAGGTGGACCAGCAACAGATCAACCTCGATCGGTTCAATCTGTTTTTTCCGGAGAAGCGACCGTTCTTTCTCGAGAATGCGGGTGCGTTCACCGTGAGTAACAGCGGGGGGGCCGCCTTCAACGACCCAAGCCAGACGGAGCTGTTCTTCAGCCGCCGGATCGGGATCGGCGAGGGAGGGCAGGCCATTCCGATCCTGGGCGGGGTCCGCCTTTCCGGGAAGGTCACGGACTCGACCACCATCGGTCTGCTCAACATGCAGACCGACGATGTCGGCACCACGACGCCGAGCAACAACTTCGGGGTGGCCCGGATACGTCAGGACCTGCCGAATCGGTCCAGCGTCGGCGCGTTGTTCGTCAATCGTCAGGCGACCGGACGCTTGGCCGAGGATAACGATATCAACCGTACCTACGCCGTGGACGGTCGCCTGGGGTTCGGCCAGAACGGCATCGTGTCCGGGTTCGCGGCCAAGACCGAGACACCGGGACTGCGCGGCGAGGACTACGCGTGGGACACCGCGGTCGACTACAACGCACAAGCCTGGCGGCTGCGCGCCGGCTACATGGAGATGGGCGACAACTTCAACCCGGAGGTCGGCTTCGTGCGCCGCAAGGGTTTCCGTAAAGTCGACGGGGGCATTTTCTACACCTACCGGCCCGACAACTTCCTGAAGCTCCAGGAGATCCAACCGCATATCACCTTCAACCGGTTCTGGAACTACGACGAGGGCTTCATCGAAAGCTCGCTGGTCCATATGGACAACAGCTGGGAGTTCAACGACAGCTCGACCGCGATCACTGGCTGGAATGTCCGGAAGGAAGGAGTGGTCGAGCCGTTCACCGTGTCAGGGGTGCTGGTGTTACCTGGCACCTACCAGTGGAACGAGGTCATGCTGAACTACAGCACCGACAACTCGGCCCCGTTCACCGCCGGCTTCCGTTTTCAGGGAAGTGGTTTCTTCGGTGGTGACTTGCGCTCGTATGGCCCCTCGGTCGGCTTTCGCCGAGGCGAGACGTTGAACGTGCGACTCAACTGGAGCCGCAACGACATCGACCTGCCGCTCGGCTCGGTCATCACCAACCTGGTGTCGACGCAGGTCGCCTACAACTTCTCGCCACGGCTGTTCGCGCAGAGTCTGTTGCAATACAACGACAGTGCCGATCTCTGGTCGGTCAATTTCCGGTTCGGTTGGCTGCAGGACGCCAACACCGGACTGTTCCTCGTCTACAACGAGACCGACGGCCTGGGCGAGATCCCGCACACCAGCGCCGGCCGAAGCTTCATTCTGAAATACAGCTATCTGTTCGACATCCTCAACTGAGGACCAGAGACAGGGGAGAGCCACGCCGTCCCGTTGTCCGTCTATCTGGCTTGCCCCGGCCGGTCCCAGAAGATCATCGTGCACCCGTAGTTGGTGTTGCTCTCATGGTAGTCGCAGGAATGATGGAGCTGGTGCCATTCCGCGGTGTTGAAGAGCCAGCCGAACGCGTCGGCCCATCTTGCGTTACCTCATCCGGCGTCGTGCACGGTCCGCCCTCCCACCACCGTGCGGATGACGGCGATGTTCTTGATGTCGTCAGGGTCCACCTCGTGCGGGTCGCGTTCGAGCATCACGAAGTCGGCCAGCTTGCCCGCCGTGATCGACCCCTTCTCGCCCTCCTCGTATGAGGCTCGTGCCCCGTGCAGGGTCGCGATGCGCAGCGCCTCCTCGACCGTGACCCGCTGATTGGCACCCCAGACCTGCCCGTCGAAATCTTTGCGGGTCACCATGCTTTGCATCGCCATCAGCGGTTCAAACGGGCCCGGGGTGTAGTCGGACGCGCCGGGCACTGGAATGTCGTAGTCGAGGAACGAGCGGTGCGCGAACATCCATTCCATCTTCTCGGCCCCGTATTCCTGCCACTTCTCGCCATGGAAGTGGATGTAGGTCCAGAACGGGGTCGGGATGGTCCCGGTGTTCTTGATGCGTTGGAGCAGCGACGGGTTGACCAACGAACAGTGCTCGATGCGGTGCCGCCGGTCGGGATGGGGCCAGCGTTCGAGCACCCGCTCGTAGGCGTTCAGCACCATGTCGATCGTGACGTCGCCGTTGGCATGGATGCCGACCTGCCAGTTGTGGCGATGCGCGTCCTCGACGACCTCGTGAATCTCTTCCTGAGACATCGTCAGGATGCCGTAGTCGTCCGGTCTGCCTTCGAACGGGGTGCTCATCCGCATCGTGCGCTCGGAGGCTGACCCGTCGGCGGCATATTTCACCCCGCCGATGCGCACCCACTCGTCGCCGAACCCGGTCGAGATACCGGCGTCTCGCAGTTCCTCGTAGGCGCCGCGGACCATGCTGTAGACTCGGTGTCTGAGCTCACCGGCCTGATAAGCCTCCTGATAGGCCACCAGCTTGCCGCGACCGGCCCCGGCGTCGTGCACCGTCGTGAGCCCGGTGGCGGTCAGTAGCCTCGAGATGTACGCCAGGCCTTCGCGCGCGCGGCCGCGCCGCTCGTCCTCGGTCAGCTCTTCCCGTTCGCCGACACCGAAGAACACGCGCCGGGCGTTCTCGGCCACCATCCCCGCCAATTCGCCATCCTCATCACGCG
>CAUZAY010000164.1:0-9365 GCA_963577695.1 Vicinamibacteria bacterium
GCGTCAACCTGTTCCTGGCCTTGACCGAACGCGCGGCGGAGTTGTTCGAACCACGCGAAGAATTCGGCGCCTGGATTCACGAGATTCACCACGCGGCGAAGATCGATGCGCCCTCCGGCACGGCGCTGGCTATGCGAACAGCGATGGAAGGACAGGGCTACACCGGCACGGTCGACATGGCGTCGACCCGAGTCGGGTCGGCACCGGGCACGCACACGGTCGGTTTCGACGGCCCGGTCGAAACGATCGCCCTCACCCACACCACCCGGGACCGTGCCACGTTCGCGCGCGGCGCGCTGGAGGCGGCTCGCTGGCTGCACGGACGGCGAGGGTGGTTCTCGATGCGCGATGTGCTGGGACTCGGACAATGACGGGGGGATGGTCTGGATGCGGCACGGCGCTCGTGACGCCGTTTACGGCCGGCGGTGCGGTCGACGATGCGCGGGTCCACCGGCTCGCCGCGAGACAGATAGACGCTGGAATCCACTTTCTGGTGCCCTGTGGTA
Organism: Vicinamibacteria bacterium; assembly: GCA_963577695.1. Classification (GTDB taxonomy): domain Bacteria; phylum Acidobacteriota; class Vicinamibacteria; order Vicinamibacterales; family UBA8438; genus UBA8438. Next base: position 507 of record CAUZAY010000164.1, read on the forward strand.
CGACCGGCGAGAACCCAACCTTGACCGGCGCCGAACAGCGGCACGTCGTTGATCTGGTCGTGAAAGCGGCGGACGGTCGGGTCCCGATTCTCGCCGGGGCCGGAGGGTACGACACCCGCGCGGTCATCGAGCAGGTGGCCGACATGCGACACGCGGGGGCGGACGGAATCCTCTCCGTCACGCCGTACTACAGTCGACCAACCCCGGAAGGAATATACCGCCACTACGAAGCCATTGCGGCGAGCACGCCGCTTCCGATCGTCGTCTACAACGTGCCGGGCCGCACCGGTTGCAACGTCGATGTGGACACATTGTGCCGGTTGGCCGAGATTCCAAACATCGTTGGCGTCAAAGAGGCCTCGGCCGACATGGCGCAACTCTGTGATATTTGTTGTCGTGTCCCACCCGATTTCCGGGTCTTGTCGGGCGATGACCTGTTCACCGTCCCGCTCATATCGGTGGGCGGAGCCGGCGTCGTCTCCGTGACCTCGAACGAGGTGCCCAGCGAGATGGCGCAGCTGACATCGGCCGCACTGAACGGGGACTTTCTCACCGCGCGGCGGCTGCACACGCGTCTGCTGCCCCTGATGCAGGTCAACTTCATCGAAGCCAATCCGATCCCGGTCAAGGCGGCAATGGCGCACCTCGGGCTACTCGAACCGCACTACCGGCTCCCGATGGTCGAGCCGCAACCGTCGTCGCTCGCGCGGATCGTCAAAGTGCTCGACGAAATGGGCATTCACCCCGACCCCGCCGAACCGTGAGGGCTTGCGACAATGCGCGCCCCGCGACCACGGAGTGGGGCCGAGGATCCGTGGACCGTTCTCCTGCAGGCACCGAGCTCCAGCCATGGCTGAGGTAGCGTTCGACGTGGTGGACCTTGCGCGGTCCTTGATCGACATCGACTCCACCACGCCGAACGAGGGCCCCGTCGCCTCATGGCTGGTCGCCTGGCTCCGAGGGCGAGGCTACCGCGTCGAGGAACAGCCGGTCGAGGGCGACCGGGTGAATCTGTATGTCACGATCGACGAGCGGCACCCGGACGTCGTGTTGTCGACGCACCTCGACTGTGTCCCGCCGTTCTTCCCGAGCCGAGTCGAAGGCGATCTGCTCTACGGTCGGGGCGCCTGCGACGCCAAAGGGATCGCTGCCGCGCAGGTCGGCGCCCTCGACCAACTGCGGGCCGGCGGAGAGACCCGCGTGGGGGCCCTGTTCGTCGTGGGCGAAGAACGCGGCAGCCACGGGGCCCACGCGGCCAACCGCACGCCGCGCGCCGCCCGCTACCTGGTCGACGGAGAACCAACCGACAACCGGCTCGGCCTCGCCACCCGAGGCGTGTATCGAGTCCGGTTACGAGCCATCGGCCGAGCAGCCCACTCGTCACACCCCGAACAGGGAGAGTCGGCGATCGAAAAACTACTCGACGCCCTGATCGCCCTCCGAGCCATTGACCTTCCCTCCGACCCCACGCTCGGAGACACGAGCTACGCCGTCGTGCTCATAGATGGCGGCGTGGCGCCCAACGTCGTCCCGCCCCACGCGTCCGCCGAGGTCAATTTTCGGATCGTAGGACCGGCGACAGCGGTACGCACCGCACTCGAACCGCTGGCCGACTGGATTGAATTCGACGACGTAGTAGAGGTGCCGGTGGTTCGCATGGCCACGGTTCCGGGGTTCGACACCGCGGTGTTCCCATTCACGACCGACATTCCGTTCCTGACGGCATGGGGAGAACCGCTGCTGTTCGGCCCCGGCTCCGTGCTTGTCGCGCACACCGCCCACGAACACGTCAGTATCGACGCGCTACACGCGGCCGTCGACGACTACGCGCACATTGCTACCACGCTACTGGCGCGGCTGTAGGTTTCCTGCCGACAGGAAACCGCCCCGGATGTCGCCTAGGCGCGCACCTGCGCGCCTCGCGGACGCGGAGTGGGGCTCTCGGGGTCCCCGCGGAGCGGCCTGGGGTTCGGGGCGCCGCCCCGTCTGAAGAGGTTGTGCCCGTCTGGACGGCGTTGCTTCCTCGGTCACCCCCCGGCCCGGCCAGGCGGGGCGCCCGCCTGGCTGCTCCCTCGTCGCGCCTTGCCAGCCCGTCACAGGCGGGGCGTGACGCCTCGGGCAGGAAACGGGTCACGCCCAGCTGGCGGCCGTAGCAAGGGCCTTGAGGCCCGCTGAACGATCAGCGCCCCTGAAGGGGCTTGCTACGATCCCACGGTCGCCGTTTCCTCAAGAGCCGAACACCTCGACAGGGAACCGCCCCGGATCGTTTTTCCGCACCCTGCTAGACCAGTCTGAGCAATCAGTCGCGTTCCAACGTGACTCGATGAAGCGGGATGCGCGTGGTCGGGGTTTCGCCCTCGGTGGGGGCGGCCGCGATCTGGTCGACCGCCTCCATCCCAGCCGTCACCCGCCCGAACGCGGTATACACACCGTCGAGTTCCGTCGCGTCGCCGACCACAATGAAGAACGACGTGGACGCGCTCGCCTCGTCGTCGCCCCGCGCCATCGAGACAATCCCCTTTACATGCGGGGTGTCGCTAAACTCCGGAGCCAGTGTGTCCACCACCGCACGTTGCTCCTCAGTGAGCGGAGCATCGCGGCTGGGAATAAAGCCGGTCTGCACGACAAACCCCGGCGCCACCCGGTGGAACGCCATGCCGTCATAGACCCCTGCGTCCGCCAATCGTAGGAAATTGCGCGCGTGCGCCGGGGCGAGGTCCACGAACAACTCGATCGTGATCGGTCCCGCATCGGTCTCCAGCACAGCGCGATACGCGGCAAGCTCGTCGACCGTCTCGGTCGTGAATGGCGGGGGCGGGGGCGGGGCCCAGTCGCGGATTGTGGCCGCGAGAATCTCGACACGCTCGATCGCCTTGCCGTCAGCGTCGACGGCGGTCTCCGAGATGCGGGTCACCACCGGGAGCCCCTCGACCACACGTCCCCAGATCGTGTGGTGGCGGTCAAGACCAGGCTGCGCGACCACGGTGATGAGAAACTGAGTGCCGTCGCTGTTCGGATCGCCGGGCACGCCCACGGCGGAGACGGTGCCGGCGGTGTGGCGTTCGTCGCTCGGCTCGGTGGCAACCAGCCCCAACCCCCCCCGACCGTATTCGTCACGCCGGTCAGGATCTTTCGAAAACGGGTCGCCTCCCTGGATGATTCCCCGCGGCACCATCCCGTGAAAGCTCGTGCCGTCAAGACCACCGTCGGCGACGTGCCCCATGATCAACCCAACGTGATTTGGCGCGGCGTCCGGCAGCAGATCGATCACGACCATACCCTCGGTCGTCTCGATCACCACTTGCTTGTTCCGCATCTGCTCGACGCTCAGCGGTGTCACAAACGGGTCTTGCCCGCCTCTTGCCATCACCGGTGTGTGGCACAACAGCAGCGTCACGAAAAGAAGTCGTCTCACGGTAGGATCATATAAGGATGTCTTTACTAGAACACCACTCGGACATAGATACACCCGCACCGTCCCGAGCAGGTCGTGCCGCGATGATCGGACTGATCGTCATCGGAGGCGCCGCGGCCGCGTATGTCTCGCTGGCGCCCTCCGACGAGGAGGAACTGGCAGCGACTGCCGCCGACCCGCCGCCAGTTGCAGCCCGCGCCCCGGAACCGGAGCCGGTGGTGGAACCGAGCGTACCTGAACCGGAACCGGTACCGGTACCGGTACCGGAGCCGGACCCGACGCCGGCACCAGTCATCGCCAAACCGTCGGTGCCAGAATCGCGGCTCGAACCGCTCCTCCGGGTTGCGAGCGACGTGCCAGGCGCCTCGGTCTTCCTGGACCGACGGTTCCTCGGGACGACCCCGTTCGAAACCGGCGATCTACCATCAGGACCTCATCGACTCAACGTGTCGTCGGAGGGCTACGAGGGCTTCTCTCAGGAGATCGAGATCGGCGACGAGCTCGTCTCTGTCGACGTTCGTTTTCTCGAGGTCCACCTCGCCGCCTCGGTCGAAGTCGTCCACAAGCATCGATTCGGTTCCTGCGCTGGCCGACTACGAGCCGACCTCGATGGCATCCACTACGAGACCACCGATGACGACGCCTTCTCGATTCCGTTCGCCGAGCTCGAGCAGCATGTGGTCGAGTATCTTGAGCACACCTTGACGATACAGCGTCGAGACGGGCGAACGTACAACTTCACGGACGAGCAGGACAGCGCCGACGCCCTGTTCACCTTTCACCGCGAGGTCGAGCGAGCTCGCGAACGGCTGTCTCCATGACGGAACCGACCCGATGCGGATGGGCTGGCTCCGACCCCTTGTATCAGCAGTATCACGACACGGAGTGGGGCATCCCACTCCATGACGACCGGCGACTGTTCGAGATGTTGCTGTTGGAAGGTGCGCAGGCCGGACTCGCCTGGATCACCATTCTCAGGAAACGCGAAGGCTACCGCGCGGCGCTCGACGGATTCGACCCGACCGCAGTGTCGCGGTACGACCGTCGACGCATCACACGATTGCTGGCGAACCCCGCTATCGTGCGCAATCGACTCAAGATCGAGTCGACGGTCACCAACGCCCAGGCGTTCCTGCGGGTGCAAGAGGACTACGGTAGTTTCGACGAATACATCTGGCGGTTCGTCGACGGACGACCACGCCGGAACCGCTGGAAAACGCTGGCCGCGATCCCGGTCGACACTGACGAATCACGGGCCATGAGCAAGGCGCTCAAGAAGCGTGGGTTCCGCTTCGTCGGTCCCACCATCTGTTACGCCTTCATGCAGGCGACGGGGATGGTGAACGACCATCTGGTGGGGTGCTTCCGTTACGGCGACTCTACGTGAGCACCCCCGGTCCGGGGTCTGACCGGTGCTGAGGGCCGAGGAGGTCATTGACCGTCTTGACCGGGTTGAAGGTCTCGGGCGGTACCTCGACAAACAGGCTCAGCCACCGGGCCATTCCGCCGTTCCACAGTCCGGGACGCTCGAGCGCCTTGACCGGACGACCCGCGTATGACTTTGTCGAAATAAGGACGCTGTCTGGATCCGCGAAGCGACGAAGATCAAAGGGTTCGTCGCGCCAGTTGCGGAGCCCGCACACCAGGTCCACGGGGTTGAAGTGGGTGGCGGCCGCAAGCATGTCCATCTGCTCCCGTGCACCCGCGTCGATCTGCGCCGTTTCCACAATCTGCCGAAGACGCTCCCCGCCAGCGCCTCTGACCCAGAACGGACCACCGCCCGGCTCCCCCTGATTCGGTACCATCCCGCACACGCGGATCGGTCGGTCGAGGTGTTCGACGGCGAAATCTCGACGAGCCGTCCATGACCCACCGGCAAGGACCGGCGGCAGTTCCTCGCCGCAGGTGTCGTGCAGGAATGCCAGCGCAGCGACGACCGCGGCCTCGCCATCCCCGCGATGCAACGCCTTCATGCGACGGCGAACCTCTTGCTGGACAGTGACGAGGCATCCGCCGAGCACGCGCTTCCACTGCACGGTCGGGCCGCTCAGCCGTTCAGGCGCCACATTGTCGATGTTCTTGACGAACACCACGTCACCGTCGAGATTGTTGAGATTCTCGAGTAGCGCGCCGTGGCCACCGGGACGGAACACGAGTCTCCCTTGCGCGTCGCGTAACGGCATATTATCGAGGTCCGCGGCAACGGTGTCGCTGCTCGCCGCCTGACACGACAAACTGACCTCGAACCGAATCCCCAATCTGTCCTCGTGGTTCTGCCGAGCGGCCTCCACGGCCGCTTCGAACTGCGCGAGGTGGTCCACGGAGACGGTCATATGCACACGACAGAGGCCGGTCGCGTCTCCGATGTAGGCGGCGGCCTCGATAAGATGCTCCTCAAGCGGGCTCCGGCTCTCACCCTCAGTCACATGAAAGTCGAGCAACCCCTTCGGTCGAGCCGCGTAGCCGAGCCCGATACCCTCCACCAGATACTCGACCAGTTGGGTATACGACCCGGACGCAGCGAGCGTCGTCGCGTCGAGCCCGACGTCCGCCATGGCGGACGCGAGGGCAGGAAAGAACGCAAAGCGCTGGATGTTCTCCCCGAAGACCAGCGCCTGGCGCGCATCCGCGTCGCCCGCCTCGGCCGCAAGGACCAGCCCGTCACGCGTCATCGGGTTCACGCGGTCCCGTGCGCTGACCAGCGCGGTAAACATCCGGCTCGCCGCACCGGACGCCGGCACGAACTTCGCGCACCGGCCCATCAACCGGGCCGCCTCGAAGGTCCGCGTGAATCGGGCGGCGTCATCGACGCCAACCTGCATAATTCCGTCACCGGGCGTACACGGCCCATCCAGGGTCACCCACGCCGGAGGGCGGGAAAAAAACCGGAGCTGACGCGCCACCTCGGCCTGACTGATCCCCCGCCGCGCCAGATCGACTCGGTCTGACTGCTGCCGGATCATCCGTTTCGGATCCACTGACGCGTCCGTGAACCACGTCGGGACGGGAAGACATCCACGCGCCGAAGCGCCAGAAGCGTGCATAGAGGGATACACGCGACAAGCCGGGTAGTCCGGCACGAATCGGCGATGTCTAGAAGTGCCACAATATTCCCAAGGGCCGGGTCTCAGCTCACGGCGCTACGTCGCTGTGATCTTACCGCCGATCATCGGTACGGTCCCCACGACGCCCTCCCCGCCATCGTTCGTAGTGAAGTGAACGAGATGTGATGATGACTACCGTAGCCGAAGCGACACGGCGTCAGCGAGTGAAGCGCCTTCTGCAATTCTTTCTCCTGCTGGGACTGGTAGCCGCCGTTGTCGGAAATCGGTACCGACCCGGCTCAGTCGCGCGTCTTGGTCGACCGGCGGGTGGACACCGCGGGCTTCGCCGGCGGCACGCCGGAGACCCGCACGCCTGGGATGGCGCTGGACACGACAGTCTGTACCCCCGCCGTTCACGGACGCTACGGCCTGCCTTGCCCCGCGTGCAGCGCTCCCGTGCAACGCATTGTGTACACCAGTAACGAGGCGAACTACTGCCCGCGGTGTCAGACCGGCGGGCGGCTCCTGGCGGACCGCTCGTTGTCCCGATTACTCAAGCGTGACTGGCCGCGTTCGCTGGACGAACTGGAACAGATGACGGCCTCTCGCGGCTAGGTTTTCCGACGAGGCGCCCGCGTGGACGGCGTTGCTTCCTCGGTCACATGCCGCCTGCATGCTCCCTCGTCGCGCCTGGCCAGACAGACGCCTCGTCAGAAAACCCCCTCGGACCTTTTCAGCAACCTACCAGCCCGTGGTAGAAGTCCCGCGTCGCACCGAGAGCGTCGCTGGACCGGTCGAGCAAGGCGAGAAGAGAGAAAATACCGGCAGTATTTGACCGATGAACAACGCGGATCGGCCGGATTCAGCGTCGGTCGAATGCAGTGGAACTTCTGCCACGGGCTGCTAGCCTAGCAAGTCGCTGATCAACGACGCCGGGGTGGTTTCCTGGCGAGGCGTTCGTCTGGCCAGGCGCAAGGAGGGAGCAGCCAGGCGGACTGTAACCGACGAAGTAACGCCGCCAGACGGACGCCTCGCCCGGAAACCAGTCTCAGGCCAGCGCGGGGGCGGCATCGTAGGCGAGCGACGGCCCAAGCCACCGCTCCACTTCACCCACGGGGCATCCCTTGCGCGCGGCGTATCGCTCGACCTGGTCCGCTCCGATCCGGCCCACCGAGAAATACCTCGCGTCGGGATGAGCGAAGTACAGACCGCTCACGCTAGCGGCCGGGGTCATGGCGGCGCTCTCGGTCAGTTCGATGCCGATCGAGCGAGCCTCCAGCAGATCGAATAGTTTGAACTTCTCGCTGTGATCCGGGCAGGCGGGATAACCGAAAGCGGGACGAATCCCGCGATACTGCTCCTGAAGCAAGTCCGCCGGTGACAGGGTCTCGCCCCGCCCAAAGCCCCATTGGCGACGCGCCTCCGCGTGCAGATACTCGGCCGCGGCCTCCGCCAGCCGATCGGCCAGCGCCTTGACCATGATCGCCTGGTAGTCGTCATGATCGCGTTCGTACTCCGAGGCCAGATCGTCCGCACCGATACCGGCGGTCACGGCAAACGCGCCGAGGTGATCCTGCCCGGTCGCGCCCGCCGGCGCGATGTAATCAGCGAGCGATCTGTTTGGTCTGCGGTCCGGGTGCTCGCCCTGCTGACGCAACATGACGAACCGAAGCAACTCGGGCCCCGGAACGGGCGCACCAGGCTCCAAGACGACGATGTCGTCGCCGTCGCTCGCGACCGGCCAGAACCCATACACGCCCCGTAGGGTCAGGGCTCGCTCATTGACAATACGCCGGAGCAGCGCAGTGCCGTCGTCATAGAGCTGGCGGGCCTGGTCGCCGTACTTCGGGTGGTCGAGCACCCCGGGATACCGCCCGTTGATCTCCCAGGCAGAGAAGAAAAATGTCCAATCGATGAACGGAACGACCTCCTCGAGCGCGATGTCGTCGAGCACACGCCGGCCCAGAAACGACGGCGTCGGCAGGGCGCTCGTAGCCCAGTCTGGCTGAAACCGGTTGGCGACCGCCCGGTCGTAGGGAAGCAGCGGCCTCGCCTGCCGAGTCGCGTATTGCTCTCTGAGCGCCGCCTGTTGTTCACGGTTCTCGCGGTCCAGTTCAGCGCGCCGCTCCGGATTCAGCAGGCTCGAGACTACGTCGATGACACGAGAGGCGTCGACCACATGTACCGTACTGTGGTCATACACGGGCGCGATCTTCACCGCCGTGTGTTGACGACTCGTCGTCGCGCCACCGATCAGCAAAGGACGGTCGAGCCCGCGCTGCTGCATTTCTCGGGCGACGAAGACCATCTCATCAAGCGACGGCGTGATCAGCCCGCTCAGCCCGATGATGTCAGCGTTCTCATCGGCCGCCGTCCGGAGAATGGTGTCGCAATGCACCA
>CAUZAY010000165.1:0-9348 GCA_963577695.1 Vicinamibacteria bacterium
ACCGGTTAACTCGACAGCCCAGGTCCGGGTGGCGAGCGTGACGGCGGCCGACCCGTCACCGGTGCCGGATGGTGGCTCTCCAGGCGATTCATCGCCGGTGGCCGCGCGACGAGGCTCAGTAGCACCCAGGTGCGACCCCGACGCGATTAGGCATATGGCGCCACCGACCACCACGGACACGATCCGCGTGCGCATCAAACTCCTTGTTGGGTCTATAAGACGGACTAGGCGGGTTCGCAGGTCAACAGAATACCTTCTATTGGACTCAATTCTCAACGAGCCACACGTTGGGGACGTTCAGGCCGCGACCAAGCCCGCGACCAACGAGCCGGTTAGCCCCGCCGGACCGGCCGCGCCGGTCATTCACGTACGGACAGACGACCACGGACATAGAAGGGGCGTATCGGCGAGGCTGGGGAATCGGGGCTTACGCGCCGAGGTCGAACGGGAGGTCGGCAGAAGCGTCTCCAGGAGGGACGTCGACATGGCGCGGGAGATCGCGCGCGGGCCGAGGCGCTGGGATCTCGGTCGGCAATCCGAGGTGACTCAAGATCCGCCGAATCACGACGGCTTGATCGATGACCGCGAAGCCCAGGCCGAACCCGCTGCCACCACGGCCACCCAGACCGGGCTGCTCGCCGGAACCCGCCGCTGAGAGGAGCGCCAGAAGATGATTCATGGTCATCAATTCGATGGTCTTGGGGTCCAAAACCCGCGTGCTACCGAGGACACCCCCGTTCCGTAGGATTTTCAGGAAGAGCGCGTAGTCGCTCGCGGTCGAGACCAAGCCGCCGCCAATCCGACTACACCGCGACGCACATATCGATTGATATTCATGAGATGCTCCCTGAATCGACGGACGACACAGTGTATTGCGAGACCGCCGAAAGAGCTGAAGACGTCTGGGCGGCCCGTTGAAAGACCACATTCTCGAGCGGAGGAAGCGCAGATGAACCGTCGAAGCTTTATCAAGACAGCGGGCGCGAGTGCCGGGACCTTCGCTATCGGAAAAGGCGTGGGCCTGAGCGCTGCGACCGGGAATACCGAATCACCGGCGGCCCAGTCGACTCGGGGCACGGGCAATGTCACGGTCGACGTGGCGGTCGTGGGCGGCGGCGTGATGGGCCACTGGACCGCGCTCAACCTTCGGGAGATGGGCCTGTCGGTAGTGCTGATCGACCAGTACAGTCCGGGAAACTCGAAGTCGAGCTCCAAGGGTGAGATTCGCGGGATGCGTCTCACCTACGGCGCAGACGAGCACGAGATGCTCTGGGCGCGGGATGCGTGCGAACAATGGAAGATTCGCCAGTCCGAGTTTGGCACCGACATGTTCTACCAGTGTGGTGCGCTCTCGTTCAGACGCGACTGGACGGCGCGCAACATTGCGGAACGAGCGCTGTTCGACAAGCACGAGGTCCCATACGAGGTCATCCCGTACGACGATCTTATGCGGCGCTGGCCGCAGGCGCCGCCCCCGAGTGAAGAGTATTTCGGTTTCTATCACCCCTGGGGCGGTGTGCTTTCGCCGCGTGACGCGAACCTGGCCGTGGTCACGTCATTCAAGAAGAAGGGTGGCAAGGTGATGTTGGGGAAGGCGACGCTGGGCGCGCGCGCCGGAGGACAGCTCCAGACCGTGACGCTCTCGTCGGGGGAGACCGTCAGCGCTGGGTCGTTCGTGTTCGCGGTAGGCGCGTGGCTACCCAAAGTGTTTCCCGTATTGATGAAGGACAAGCTCTCGGTGCGAAAAGCTGGGTACTACATGGTTGGCACGCCGCCTGGCGACACCCGCTTCTCTGTTCCAAACCTCCCGAACACCGGTCTCGGCCTACCGAGTATCAACGGCGCCGGCTTTGGATTGTTGATAAACCCGACACACCCGGTCGACCCGGACTCGTTCGAGCACTTGCCGGACGCGGAGGAACAGGCCAATGCCCGACAGACAGTGGCCGCACGTTTTCCTGCGCTCAAGGAGCAGCCGATAATCGCTGCGTGGACATGTCAAACGGAGAACTCCGTCGACGGGCAGTGCATCTTCGACCTCCATCCGGAGATGAAAAACGTCTGGTTGGTCGGCGGAGGGTCCTGGCACGCGTTCAAGATCGGCCCGGTGATCGGGGACTACGTTGCGCACCGGGTCATCGGCGAGGAAAAGGGGCTACCCGAGGCCAACTTGAGCGGGGCGGAGCTGGTCGCGCTCTTCAAGCTCAAGGCAGGGACATTCGCCTAGGGCCGCGGGTACAGATGACGGGCACGCGGGTGAGGGCTACGAGGCGCGGCAGAAATCCGATCGGGGGGGCGCAGGAACCGTGCTGCTCACCTTCGGCGTCGAGTGATCGGGCGGACAACACCACTCGCAGCGATGTGCAGGGTCTGGCGACGCCGGGAGCGACGTCCGAGAACGCCTGCAACCACTGTGGGCCTCGGCGATCCGCCCGCACGACCCTGGCGTCCAGTGCCTCACCAACCTGTCGGCGGTTTGAGGCAGAGTTTCACTGGTGATGCCGAGAGGAATCATAGTACCGTGAGCGATGGCCCTCAAGGAGATGGTCAGGGCCGTCGCGCTCACTCGGAGGAATGGTGTGTCACATGCGCCGGACGGTGGCCGGCGGCGGAATGGGCAGTTGCGAGGACGGCGGGACCGCAATACCGTCGTGGTCGAGAGCGCGAATTCCTTTGAGCGCCCCGCTGGGCGCATGTCGGCACGATGACCGAGGTGTCGGACGGCGGAGAGGTTGACCGGACGGTTCGCGAGGCCGAGCGGGCAGAGTCCAATGGGGACCTCGCCGCTGCGGAACTAGCGTTTCGCCGCGCGCTGCGATTGCAGGAAGCGCGCATGGGTCTTGAGCATCCGAAAGTCACGGTTTTGCTCAACCGCCTCGGGGTGATTTGCCATCACCTCGGGCGGTCGAACGAGGCTGAGTTCCTCCACCGCCGCGCCCTGGGCATCGCGAGACAAACGCGTGCGGCTGACGATCCACAAATTGCCGCGAGTCTCCAGAATCTGGCCGCCCTTTACCGTGATCAGGGCAAGTCAGAGAAGCTCGCGAAGGTGGCCAGTGCGGGGCCTCAGAGGTCCGGTCTCCCGGGCACCGACGTCGGCGATGAGGCCGAGCGGGAGTCCGATGCGCGCCAGCAGGAAGATGACACCGACACCGTGGCTCCGGAGAAGCCGATACCAGTCGGTCCGGAGCCTCGCCGTGCCACACCATCTGACCTATGGCAGCTGGTGAACGAAAGATTCGGCCAGCGCGCGGCGCTGGTCTCGGTGGCGAGCGCGCTATCATTGGCGATTGCGTGGCTCGTGTTCGGCGTAGGCGCCTCACCCCGAGAGACCGGGGGTACGGGTCAAGCACCGGCGCCCCCCTCCGCGGGGATCACGCTGGGGCCGAGCCCGGGCCCGACCGTGAGCGTGTCTGACCCAGGAGCGACCGATCCGCCTCCGGCAGACGTCGAGCCGTCTGGCGTCTCACCCGTTCAGCGCTCGGAGGCCTCCGGCATCCGCGCCGCAGCAGCTCGGACCGAATCGACCGAGCCTGTGACCCAGTCCGTGGACACTCCGCCCGCACCCCTGTCGGGCACCACGTCGCTGGTCGTCGTCGAAGGGGCGGTCTGTGCCCGGCTGGTGCCGGAAGCGACCGGTGGGGTCGCCCCGCCAAGCTGGGGATGCGTCTCGGTCGCTGACGTCATACCGCCAGGGCCGGTATTTTTTTATACCCGCATCCGGTCGCCGACAGACGTGGTCGTCACGCATCGCTGGTTTCACGATGGCGCGCTCGAACACGAGATCGACCTGGAGATCGTGGCCAATCGTGGCCCGGGATATCGTACCTTTAGTATGCGCCCTGGGGGGGCTCAACAACGCGGTGCATGGCGAGTCGAACTCCGGTCGAAGAACCAGGAATTACTCCTGGCCGAGGAGTTCGTCGTCCGCTGAGCTGGCAGGCTTTCTTCTCTTTGGCCCCGCCACGCGGGGCCACCGACGTCTCCTCGACCAAAAGATGATCCAAACGTGAGACCCCAGCCCTAGGAGATGTCTAGCCGCCGGTGGGACACTCAACGCTCATCGCTCAGGTCAGCCCGGGGCACGGTGAGGCATCGCGCGCTGATGGACCTGGCTCTGCGCGGTCGGTTTGCTGTTGTTCGTCAAGATACTTGATGAGGGACAACCAGTACGCGGTGTGCAGGAGTGCCCACCAAGATAGTGTCAACTTGTCGAAGACGGGGCGGCTGATGATCTCGCGGGGAAATTGGTATCCTCGATTGCTCGGCATCTAACTACTGTGCCAGGTCGGCGGTTAGCCTGACTAAGCCTCCCGATGCCCCGAGTGTAGCGTCCGGCCAGACCCGCGTGCTGGCGCTACAATGTCCACTGTCACGCCAATGTGAGGAGGGTTACATGCGCAGTCGAATAGCGACTTGTATCGGGGGGCTGACGGTAGTGTGCTCGGCGCCGATAGCGGCGGCACAGACCGGCGAGATTTCGCGAACGCCGAGCGGTCGCCCAGATCTGTCCGGCACCTACGACGTCGGGACGCTCACGCCGATGCAGCGTCCGACAGAGCTGGGTGAGAAGATGTCCCTGACCGACGAGGAGGCGGCGACGTTTGAGGTAAGGGCGACGGCCGCGCTCGATCGCCGCAACAACATTGTCCCCTCGGTGAATACCGAGCTCAGCGACCCGAATCGCGTCGCGCCCCCGGTAGGGGGAGACGGGTCAACCGGCGCCTCGGGAAACGTCGGTGGCTACAACACCTTTTGGATCGACCCTGGCTCCGGTGGGTTCAAGATCGACGGGCAGTGGCGCACCTCCATCCTCATCGACCCGCCGAACGGCAGATACCCGACACGGACCCAGGAGCGGATCGCCACCGCCACGGCCGCTCGGAGTGGTGGCGGGGGCCGTCCACGTCAGAACGACGGTACCGCGTACTGGCTCGAGGCCGGTTTGGATGCGCCGGGCCCGCTCGACAATATGGAGCAGCGGCCGTTCGCTGAGCGCTGTCTGCTCGGGTTCGGCTCTACCGCCGGCCCGCCGATGTTGCCGGTGCTCTATAACAATCACAAGCGGATTGTGCAGGGCGAAGACACCATCATGATCCTGACTGAGATGAATCACGATGCGAGGATCATCAGGATGAACGCCGAACACGATCCGCCGGAGATCCGGAAGTGGCTGGGGGATTCGATCGGGCACTGGGAGGGCGACACCCTGGTCGTAGAGACCACCAACTTTCGGGATCGCCCGTCCTTCGCGCAGGGCTCACGAAACATGACGGTGATCGAGCGCTTCAGAAGGGAGAGCGCCGACAAGCTCATCTACAGTTTCACCGTCGAGGACCCGACGGTCTGGACGGAGCCGTTCACCGGCGAGTATGCATGGCCGCGGAGCGATAATAAGGTGTTCGAGTACGCCTGTCACGAGGCGAACTACTCGTTAGAGGGCATCATGCGGGGTGCGCGGTTGCTCGAGGCGGAGTTCCGTGGCGAGGAGCCCGCAGGGGTCCCGAACCCGACACGGTAGCATGGCGATCTACCCCGGCGCACGGAGGCAGCTTGACGTCACAACCGTGATCGTCTCGCATGTGCAGCCGGTCGAGCCCCGATGGATGCGGCGACGGTTGCGATGGATAACAGGGACCAGCTTGCCTATCTCGACTCATAGGTTCGCGTGTGGCCGGTCCGGCCGTTCGTCATGGTCCAGCTTCGCCCGTCAGCCCGAACGGTCGCCTTGATCCAGTGGCCCTGACAGTCGTCCTCTTCCGTCAGGTTTGCGATGAGAGCCTCGTCGGTGTTGTCCGCTGCGTCATCCGCCAGAGCTCGATGCGATTGCCAGACGTCCTCGATGCCCTCGATGCTCTGGACGACCGCGAGTGAGTCGGGGGTCCCCCCCTTACGCGGACCGTTGTTGATGACAGCCACGGTCGGCTTGAGCGCGCCGGTCAGCTCGGGTCGGATCGCGCCGTAGCCCCCGTGGTGGGGCACCTGGTAAAGGTCCACCTCTCCGAGCCGGTTCTCCGGGCACGCCAGGGCGTACTCCCGGTCGGGAGTCAAGTCACCAAGATTCAAGAACCGAAACGGCCCGAGCTCGAGCAGATACCCCAGGCTGTGCCCGTTCTCTCCCTCGTCCGCGGACGGTGCCTCGACCGCCGCGCACCGCGGGTTCGGCGACGCAGGCTCGAGTGTGTCCACGAGCTGGCGGTGCGCTGCCACGAACGTCAGTTCGACGCCGTCCAGCGCGAGCGTGTCGCCCGGCGCGACGGAGCGCCGCCGATCACGAGACAGCTCGATGTACTCCTTCCACAGGGCGCGACCGGCAGGAATCTCCTGCTCGACGCTGTCGCCATGATCGATCATCTGACGGATCGGCACGCGCTCGGCCAAGGCGCCGAGTCCGCCCACATGGTCGCGGTGGAAGTGGGAGAAGAGCAGGTGGTCGATCGTGGTGACCCCGGCGTCGCGCATCGCGGTCAAGATGCGCTCGGCGTCGCGGGCGTCGGGACGCGGCCACCCGGTGTCCATGAGTAACGACTCCCTCTGAGGGGTCACGACGAGGGTCGCCGCTCCTCCCTCGACATCGATCCAGTAGATATCGAGCGTGCCGGGGGTCTGGGCGTGAGCCGCCGTGTCCGGACCGAACCCGACTGCAGACGGGAGTAGGACCGTAAGCACGGCCAGGAGTGTTGTCCGCTGTTGTCTCACCGCACACATACGGCCACATGGCAGTTTCGTCATCGTCAGTCTCCTGTTCCCGGGCCGAATATGGCGCGTAGTCAACCCGCCGGCCACCTTGTCGTCGGGCCTCCGACGTCGTCCTGTCAACTCCCCCCTCCGTACCTCAGTCGCCCAACGGTGGCACGGCTTCCATCAGCAACTCATAGGCGCGGCGAAGAGGCGGGCCCGCCGCTCGACTGCCCGTGTACTTCCCGATCCGCACGACCACGAGCTCATGGGTGGGAATGATGAGCGTGCTCTGACCACCCGCGCCGCTCATCCGGAACGCGCTCTCCGGCACCGGCAGCGTACCGGCGGCATTGACCCAGAAGAAGCCGCCGCCGTAGATCGGACGCCCGTCCGCCACCCACGCCGGCGCGGGCGTCGAGGCATAGTCGACCCAGCCTTCCGGCAAAACCCGTTCTCCATCGAACACCCCGTTGGTTAGATAGAGATTGCCAAGCCGCGCCCAGTCGCGAGCGGGCATCAGTGCCCGTCCCTGGCCAAGGAAGTTCCCATACGGGTCGGTCTCGATGATGGCGTCGCGGATGCCGATCTTGTCGAACAGCTGGCGTTGGGGGAAGGCATGATAGTTCTCGCCACGCGCTTCCACCGCCAGGCGGATCAGATAGCTCGCCAGCACCGGGTCCGTGTTCCGATACCGACCGACCATATTGGGAGGCCATTGGGGCGGGCGCGTCGCCGCATACTCGTAGGAGTTGACCGTACCCGTGTAGAGATAGAGATGATCGGGATAGGTGCCGGACGGATCGAAGTTCGGGTCGGCGGGTGCGCGGATTCTGAGCCCACTCGACATTCTCAGGATGTCCCCGATCCGGATAGCCTGCCGGGGATCGCCATCGGTCTGCCATTCGGGAATCGGTGCCGGCTGCCAAAGCTCGTAAGCCCCTTGCTGGACGAGCACACCCATGAGGGTGCCGGTCAGGCTCTTGGTCATCGACCAGGATTCGAGCGGCGTGTGGAGATCGACTTCATCGCTGTAGCGCTCGCCCAGGATGCGGCCGCGGTAGGTCACGACCAGGGCCAGGGTGCGAGCCTCCGGCGGGCCAAAGCCCGTCTCGAGCGCCTCCTCGACTGTCGCCATATCCACCCCGGACGGCCAGGGATCGTCCGGTAGGACGTCGCCCATTGGCCAAAGAGTTGTCTCGGCCGGCGGCAGGTGACGGGCCACGTCACTGGGTGTGAAATACGGCGCATCCTCTCCGATAGGCAGGGTCACGCACCCCTGATTCTTCGAGAGCTGCGCCACGCGCGTAACGCCGTCGGGAAGCGTGAGGCTGACCGACTGTCGATCCGTGTCCACGACCCGGCGCACGACGTGCTCCCGCTCGAGGAACGGACTCGTAAAGCCACCGATGTTCCGGGCAGCATCATCCGGGTCGAGTCCGGTGAGAAACACGGCCGAACAGAGCGTGCGTGCGAAGCCAGCGGTGTGGTGGTGCAGCTCCTCACCCGGCGGGGGCGTGTAGTCGGTGTCGAGCTCGAGCTCCGCGGCTCGCGCCTCCAGCTCGTCGTCGCTGGCTTGCGGGGACGCT
Source organism: Vicinamibacteria bacterium (assembly GCA_963577695.1). Lineage (GTDB taxonomy): Bacteria > Acidobacteriota > Vicinamibacteria > Vicinamibacterales > UBA8438 > UBA8438. The sequence continues at coordinate 8,268 of CAUZAY010000165.1, forward strand.
GCCTCGACTACTGCAGTGTCGAGTGCGCCGCCCACGCTCATTCCCGCCATAGCGGTGACGACCAGGAACCCAACGGGGGAATGGCTGCGCATGTAACTCCTCCTTTATCGGACCATACCGATCAGGAGCATTCTATTGCCGAAATAGCGCGCGACGGCGATCCGCTCGTGACACGAGCTTCCCTGACGGGTGCCGGGGTACACGCCGGCAGCGGCGACTGGACGTTCCTACCATCCAAAAAGCGACCACCTCAAAAGCGACCACCTCGGAATTCGTCGATACTTCCGCTGGAGTCGCCAACGCATTCCACGGATGGTAACGCCGCTCTACGTGGGGACACGCATCTGACGGAAACCGGGTTTGTCGGGCCGCGGTCCTTCTGCATCCCGGGCGGCTGGCAATAGCATCAGAAGGGCTATCCGGAGGCGTTGCTGTCGACACCGATGACGTGGGACGACGACGTGCAAATCGTCCGGGCGTTAATCAATGAGTTCGGTCATTCCGCCATGTTGATCACGACGTCCGGCGGTTCGGGGTCTGAGGATCGATCTCTCTACCAGACAGCCAGGTGATAACACGCTAGAGTGGCGGTGGCAGGCCGGAGGGCACACATGACGACACCTGTTCGCACGTCGCAATACGTGGATGACCAGAGCGGACACGCTGTGTGGGTGCGGGTCATCCACTGGGTCGCGACGGTGAGCGTGCTAACGCTCGCGCTCACCGGGGTCGTGATCCTGATGGCGCACCCCCGGCTGTACTGGGGTGAGGTCGGTAACGATCTCACGCCGGCACTCTTCGAGCTGCCGATCAGTCGGAACCACCAGCATGGCGGCTGGGAAGAGCCGCAACCGTTCTTTGCGGACGTCTCGGGGCCGGTCAGCGCCAGTCGAACCTTCGCGATCTTCAATCAGAACGGCTGGGGGCGAAGTCTTCACTTCCTAGGAGCCTGGGGTCTGGTCATCCCAGGTGCGGCGTACCTCATGCTTGGAATCTTTGGAGGCCACTTCCGGGCCCACGTGTGGCCTGGCGCGCCTGAGCTGGCACCCGGTGTTGTGTGGCGGGACGTCGTCGACCACCT
>CAUZAY010000166.1:0-9323 GCA_963577695.1 Vicinamibacteria bacterium
GTTGTCTTGTCGGCGGCGTTCACGAGATGCAGCCGGCCGCCTTCCTGCGCCCCCGACGCGATGACCCATTCGGCTCCTGGGAGCACGGCGAGGTCTTCGGGACTGATGAGGTCGCAGATAAACTGAATGTCCCCGATGGCATCACACGGGGTCGCACCGTACTCGGTGAAACCTGGTGTCGGGGTATCGGCCTCGGGTGTGGGCTCCGGCGCGGCTTCGGGCAGTGGTGCCGACGCGCCGCAGCCGAGGGCCACGAGTGCGGCCAGGCCGCAGAGCGTCAGTGTGGGTGATTTCACGATGTCTCTCCTTGACCGACGCGCGCCAAGTGGTTCGCGTCCCTTCTCACGAACGTCACGTCCCGGCGACGCGACGCACCATAGTACCGTGCGTGCGATCGTATCCCGACCGCGTGTCCTGCGCCGGCTGACTCCGTGACTCTACACACTGCGCCGGGCGGCGGACTCGAGGAGGCGGTCCGACGCGCGGTCGACCAACGCGGGCGGTTACTCGAGCGGCTTGCCGACGCCGAGACCGACTGCTGCCGGTTGTTGCACGGCGCCCAGGAGGGCGTGTCCGGCGTCACGCTGGATCGCTACGGCACGCTGGCACTCCTGCAGAGCTTCCGCGCTCCGCTCCCGGAGGCGTCCGTCGAAGGTGTTGAACGAGTGCTCGATGCGCTTTTGCCGGGGCTGGAGCTGGTCTACAACGACCGGAGCACCCCTGGATCGAGGGTCGGCAACCGGCTCGTCGGCGCCCGCCGCGCTGCCGCCAAGGTAGACCGGGTCACCCGAGAACATGGCGTGCACTTTCACGTCCGGGCTCGCCATCGTGGTCACGACCCGTGGCTGTTTCTCGATCTTCGAACCACCCGGCGTGCGGTGATGGATGAAGCCCGTGGCGCATCTCTCCTGAATCTGTTCGCGTATACGTGCGGGGTCGGTGTGGCCGCCGCCGTTGCCGGCGCGCATCGCGTCCTCAACGTCGACTTCGCCGAGTCGACCCTGGCTATCGGCGCGGACAATGCCCGATTGAACGGTGTGGCCGCGCGTACGACGGAGCTCGTCAGCGATGTGTTTCCTGCCATCCGCCAGCTTGGGGGGCTGCAGCAGCCGTCCGTCGACCGGGGCCGTCGACTTCCGTCGTTTCCGCGCCTGGATCCCGAGACCTTCGACCTTGTGTGCCTGGACCCGCCACCGCTGGCTCGCAGTCGATTCGGGGTCGTTGACGTGCTGCGGGACTATCAGGCGCTACTCAAGCCGGCACTGGGGCTCGTGAGCGAGGGCGGTGCGTTGTATTGCACGAACAACCTCGCGCGGGTGGACGAAGAGACCTGGCACGGCGTGCTCCGGCAGTGCGCCGCCAGACACGGTCGCCCCATCCGGACGCTTGACGTCATCCGGCCCGGTGATGATTTTCCGAGTCTCGACGGCCGCCCGCCGCTCAAGGTCGCACGGCTGACGTTCTAAGGTCTTCCGACGAGGCGCCCGTCTGGCGGTGTTGCTTCGTCGGTCACCGCCCACCTAGCTGCTCCCTCCTCGCGCCTGGCCAGACGAACGCCTCGCCCGGAAACCACCTGCCGGCGTTTTTCAACAACCTGTCAGGACGGGGAGGGCTTGCCTCATCGGGCCACTCGCCGTATTGTCTGCGGTACTGACTGACGGACATCCATAACGCGGGACCGGGGGAACGAATGGACAGGCAACGTATCGCGTCGATGATAGCGGTAGCGGCGACGCTGGCGCTGGCGCCGGCGATGTCGGCCGGACAGGCCCCGGAGGGGTGGACCGCGCCTCGGACCGCGGACGGGCATCCGGATCTGCAAGGTATCTGGGCCAACGATTCGGCCACGCCATTTCAGCGGCCGGAGACGCTTGGCGACCGCGCCACGCTGACCGACGAAGAGCTGGCCGCGATGCAGGCTTATACGGTCGCGTATGACCAGGCCGGCGGCGATGCCGTGTTTGGTGATACGCCATTCCTGCGGGCCCTGGCGTCGCTGGAGGCGCCGGAGCCTGACGCTGCGGCTGACCGGCCGGCCGCTCGGGCGTCGACCCGAAGCTACAACCAGTTCTGGATGATCGACCGCTGGTTCGACAATCGCACGTCGCTGGTCGTCGATCCCCTGAACGGTCGTCTGCCGGCCCGCACCGACGCGGCGGACGCGCGCGCCGAACGACAGCGAGCCCAGCGGAACGCGCCCGGATCCGATGGACGGCTGACGCTCGGTCAGGAGGTCGCCACCGTGGACCCGGCGATCCGTTGCCGAGGGGGCGGCGCCCTGTTGAGCGGGCGCGGCTACAACAGCAACTACCAGATATTTCAGAGCGCCACCCACGTCGCCGTCCAGATCGAGATGCACCACGATACCCGGCTGATTCCGATCGGGGACGCGGTGCCGACCCAGCCCGGTCCGGCGACCGCCCTGGGCAGTTCGCGCGGGCGCTGGGAGGGAGACACGCTGGTCGTGGACACGACGAACCTGTCGCGAGGCGCCAGCGGTTCGACCACCGACGTGCGTATCACCGAGCGGTTTACCCGCGTGGGTCCCGAGATGTTGCAGTACGAATACACGTTGGACGACCCGTCGACCTGGACCCAACCGTGGACCGCGCGCATGTTCCTCAGACCTGCCCCCGGCACCGGGGTTATCTACGAGTTCGCCTGCCATGAGGGGAACTACGCCATCGAACACGCGCTGCGGAACGAGCGTTATCTCGACGCTCAGGGGCGATAGCGAGCGCCGCGCGGAGGCTCTTCGGCTCCGTAATCCGGATGCACGCCGGGCCCGACCGCGCCACACGGCGCGACCGGGCCCGTCCTCTCCGGATCGCGGGACCCGCAACCTTGCTGCCCGTGGTGACTAGCGGTTGTGCACTTCCAGCAGGATGTCGATGTCCACCTGGCTGCCGACGACGAGCGTCGCCGCCCAGCTGCCGGTGCCGACCTCGAAATCGCCCCGGTCGATGGTCGTTCCGGCGCGGAAACTCGCCACCTGCTTGGCTCCTCCGAGCATCGGCTGCATCTGGGCCGGAATCGCCTTGGTCCCGAGCAACGAGAGAGGCAGATCGATCTCGCGGGAAATGCCTTTGATGGTCAGCGGACCGGACGCGATCAGCTGGCCCTTCCCCGCCATGCGCACCGATGTGCTCCTGAACGTCATCTCCGGATGGGTGTCAGTATCAAAGAAATCAGCCGTCCGCAGGTGCTGGTCACGCTCGGCGTTCCCGGTGTTCACGCTGGCCACGTCGATGCGCACCTCGACGCGGCTCTTCTCCGGGTGCTCATCGCGCCGACCCTGTTGTCGGTGCTGTTCGTACGACGGTCTTCCAGGAGACAAAGATCCACCCAGTGCGTATCCGTGTGATGTGGGTCACCAAACGCCGCACGCAGGGAGCTGTGTGACCGACGACCGCCGATTCGATTCCGGCCTTCGGCCGTGCTTGGCACTGCCGTGCCTTCCTTGCTAGGATGGTGCCCTTTTCGGCCTCACCACTCGCACGGGAACGCATGACCGGTTGCGCCCTCGACCCACCCGCCGAGGCTCACCGCCACCCCGCGCGTGGGAGCTGCGGCACGCGAGTGGAGGCGGATGATCACTCAACGAGAGCCAGGATTTCCCCAGTCTCTGGTCTGCTTTGGCGGGGTCATCGCCATCGTTATTGTCGGGTTGCTGCGGTTCGGGATCGATCTGCATAGCCTCCTGATCATCGCGGTGATCTGGACCGCGGGGCATGCGTTCTCTCTCGGCCTACGGTTCGCTGCGATCAAGATGGCGATGAGCGGAGGAATCGAGAAGGGCCTGGGGGCGATCTATATCTTCATCTTGATCGGTGTGCTGGTCGCCGCCCTGATCGCGGCGGGGACGGTCCCAAGCCTCATCTACTATGGTGTGGACCTGCTCGGTTCCAGCATCTTCCTGCCCGCCGGGTTGATCCTGTGCAGCGTGATGTCGCTCGCGACAGGCACGGCGTGGGGAACGATCGGAACCATCGGCGTCGTGTTGATGGGGCTTGGCGAGGCGCTCGGGATTCCGTTGCCGCTTGTAGCCGGCATGGTGGTATCAGGAGCCAGCTTTGGAGACCAGATGTCTCCCGTGTCGGATACGACCAACCTTGCCGCGATGAGCGCGGAGACGGATCTGTACGCGCACATCAGGTCGATGCTCTATACGACGGTGCCGTCCTACTTGCTGGCGTTGGTCGCGTTCACCGCCGTGGGCCTCAATTACGCGGACCAGAGTCTTGACGTGCAGAACCTCGTGGTACTCAAGGACGCCTTGGCGGGTGAGTTTGTGATCGGCGTGTCGGCGTTGCTCCCGCTGGCCGTGCTGCTGGTCCTGAGCGTGAGACGTGTCGCGGCGGAACCGAGCATGCTCGCCAGCGTGGGGGTAGCCGTGATCCTGGCCGTCGCGGTGCAGGGTCGGGGCGTCGTCGATGTGGTGAACAGTCTGAATACCGGCTACGTGTCGAACACCGGACTCGAGCAGATCGATACCCTGCTCACTCGGGGTGGTGTCCAAAGCATGATGTGGACACTGTCGCTGGCGTTGATCGCGCTGGCGCTTGGCGGTCTTCTGGATCGAGCCGGTTTCGTCCATGTGCTCTTGCGTGGCCTGTTGGCGCGCATCACGCGCTCCGCCACGCTGATGACGACGACGATCGCCTCTGGGATCGTCGCCAATATGAGCATGGGTGAGGGGTATCTCTCCATCATCTTCGGTGGACAGATTTTCAAAAAGTCCTACAAGGCGGATGGCCTGGAACGCCACCTGTTGTCTCGGTGTCTCGAGGAGGGCGCCACGCTGAGCACCTCGCTCATTCCGTGGACCACGTCCGGGGCGTTCTGTATGGGCGCGCTCGGCATGTCCGCGTTGGACTATGCGCCGTGGGCGTTCTTCAACTACATCACGCCGCTGATGTCCATCATCCTGGCCTACATGGGGTTTGGCATCTTCAGGAAGGTCGTCAGTGAGCACTGAGCGTATTCCCATCATCGACGTCTCGCCCCTCGACGGGGGGAACGAGGTCGCGTGCCGACACGTTGCGGACGAGTTGTGCGAGGCGGCCCGCACCGTCGGATTCTTCTATGTCCGAAATCATGGCGTGTCGCGAGTCCAGCTTGACGAAGTCTTTTCGGCTGCCAGAAATTTCTTCGCTGCGCCGGAAGAGAAAAAGCGGTCTGTCGCGATCTCCCCGTTCCATCGCGGGTGGCTCGAGATCGGTGCGACCAAGATGGCGGGCAGCGCCGCGTCGGATGTCAAGGAGAGTTTCGTCTGGGGCCTGGATATCCCGCCCGACGATCCAGACTTTCTGGCCGGGGGACGTCTACTGGCACCCAATCAGTGGCCCTTGTTTCTGCCGGAGATGCGCGCGCAACTCATGGCGTATTTCCAATCGACACAACTGTGTGGCCAGCGGTTGTTGCGAGCGTTCGCGACGGGACTCGGTGTCAGGTCGGACTATTTTCTGACTCATGTTGACAAACCCGTGAGCCGGGGCGCGCTGATCTACTATCCGCCCCGCTCGTCGGAGCCCGATGTCGCGGAGTTCGGCGCCGCGTCGCACTCGGACTTCGGTACGCTGACCCTCCTGGCTCAAGACGAAGTCGGCGGGCTCCAGGTCAAGGACAAGTCGGGCGTCTGGATAGACGCCGACCCCATCGAGGGCACGTTCGTCGTCAACGTGGGGGATCTGCTCGCGCGGTGGAGCAACGGTCGTTTTGAGTCGACCCCGCATCGCGTCGTGAATCCGTTGGGCCAAGAACGATATTCCGTCGCGATGTTCGTCGACCCGAATTGGGACTCGGTCGTCGAGCCGGTCACCCTCGCCGGGGAGCGCGCCAAACATGAGCCCGTGGGGTGCGTCGACTACATCATGGACCGTTACGATGAGGCCTTCGCGTATCGGAACAAGGAGGAACCGCCCGACGGCGGCGCAGAGGAGTTGAACCGTGCCCACTGAGAAACGACCGAGCAAGGTTGAGGGCGGTGACGCCACGGCGGCCCGGCGCAAGGCTGGTGAACGCTCCCCCCTGTTGCGACCAGACTGGCGGTATGTCGAGCCGTGCAACATGGACGACTATCGCGCGGAGGACTGGGCCGTGATGAACCGTCAACGAGAGGAGTACCTCGAAGAACAGCAAGCGGTGCAGGTGCTCGACATGTTAAAGGCGTCGCGAGACGCGCCCACGTTCGGCTACCTCATCAACAACTACGAGCACTGCCTGCAAACGGCGACGCTACTCCATGAGGACGGACATGACGAGGAAACGGTCGTGACAGGATTGCTGCACGACATCGGGTTCACCGTATGTTCCGAGGATCACGGACGGTTCGCGGCCGACTTGCTACGGCCGCATCTCTCCGAGAGGAATATCTGGGCGCTCGAGCACCACGAGCTGTTTCAGCGTGTCCACCTGCACGGCTACTACGACGTGGAAGACCCGGCGTTCATCAACGAGCGAGACCGCTGGCGAGATCATCCGCACTATGCCTGGACGGCTGAATTCGTCGCGCGCTACGACATCACGACGATAGACCCCAACGTCGAGAGTCTACCGATCGAGTTCTTCGAGCCGATGGTTCGGCGGGTCTTTTCAAGAACCTGCAACGCGCAGGCACGAGGCGAGCGATGATTGCGTGGATTCAGACGATTCCGCCCGACGAGGCCACGGGCGCGTTAGCCAGCGCCTACGCTGACGCCGTGACTCCACACGGCACGGTGGACAACGTCATGCAAGCGCACTCGCTGCGTCCACACACGATGCAGGGCCACATGGCGCTCTATCGTGCCGTGCTGCACCATCCGGAGAATGTGCTGCCCGAGTGGTTTCTGGAGGCCGTCGGGACGTATACCAGCGTCCTGAACGGATGCACCTACAGCCTCGCTCATCATTCGCAGAACGCCCGCGCGCTGCTCGGCGGAGATGACAAGGGTGCCGACGCGGTCGCCTCGTTGTTGGATCGGGCACCGGAGCGCACATTCTCCGGGAAGTATCTCGCGCTGCTGCGGCACGTCGAGAAGTTGACACTCGATGTGGCGAATATCGCCGAAGCGGACCTCGCCGTCGTGCGTGAGGCGGGCGCGGACGATGGCGAGATACTGGAGACGAACCAGGTCTGCGGCTACTTCAACTACGTCAACCGGCACCTCAACGGCCTCGGCGTGTCGACGGACGGAGACGTGATCGGGCTTCGGATACGATGAGTGGCGATGCGACGGTCATGCACACAACGTTGGGGGGCCGGGCTCTGTCTGGTCTCGTGCCTTGCGCTTGCGACCGAGTACGGTGTCGCAGCAGCGCAAGACGGGGTGACCTCGCTGAACGAGATGGTGGCCGGGAGTCGCGTCAGCATCGTGACGTTCGGCAATATCTCCGGTGTGGCGGACTCGGGATGGTTCGGCGACGGGATCGCCGAGGCGGTGGCGGCCGACCTCTCTCGGGCCGCTGATGTCTTGATCGACCGTCGGGACGCGACGGCACCGGTGCTCGACACGGCGGATGCGGCGAGTCGTGGGCGCGAGGCGAACGCGCGGTGGGTCATCCATGGCGGATACCAACAGCAGGGTTCGCAGATCCGGATCACGGCCCGTCTCATTGACACGGAGTCTGGGGCGGTCGTGCGGGCGGCTACGGTGGACGGGCGGCTGGACGAGCTGTTCGCCTTGCAAGACCAAATTGTGCCGGCCCTCGGGGACGGTGGGACCGAACGGACGGCGTCGGTGGAAGCCGACCCGGGACCGCCACCCACGACCCGTTCGCTCGCTCCCGGAGGCGGACTCGCCGCGGTTGTGGGGGCGCCTCCGGCGCCTGAGCTGCCTCGCACGGTGACCCGCAACGCGGCGGGCCAGGTGACGGTGCGGGCGGTCCGGATCCGCGATGGGCTAAATCTGGACGGCGGTCTCGACGAGGCGGTGTATGGCGACATCGAGCCGATCACCAACTTCATTCAATTCGATCCGGAAGCCGGGGCGCCGGCCACCGAGCAATCAGAGGTCTGGCTGCTGTTCGACGACAACAATCTCTATGTGTCGGCCCGGCTGCATCACTCGGCACCGGAGTCGGAGTGGATCGCCAACGAGATGCGTCGCGACAGCTTCAACGTCTTGCGCAACGAAGGATTTAGCTTTCTGCTCGACACGTTCCGCGACCGGCGGAACGGGATTATCTTCAACGTGACCCCGCTTGGCGGACGGATGGACGGCCAGGTCACGAACGAACGTGACTACAACGGCGACTGGAATCCGATTTGGGACGTGCGGACCGGGCGGTTCGACGGCGGGTGGACCGTCGAAGCCGAGATTCCGTTCAAGTCGCTGCGGTACCGACCGGGGCTGGAACAGGTGTGGGGCGTGCAGCTCAGTCGGAACATTCAGTCGAAGAACGAGCGTGCGTATTTGACCCCGCTGGATCGTGGGCTGGGACAGGGCGCCATCTTTCAAGTCTCGGCGGCGGCGACGCTGGTCGGGGTCGAGGTGCCCAGCGGCAACCGCTTGTTCGAAGTCAAGCCCTACGTGATCGGCGACGTCAGCTCGCAGCTCGGCGACTCGGGCGGTCTCGTGAACAAGGGGGACGGCACGGTCGGGTTGGATGTCATCAAGGTCGGTGTCACCGACAACCTGACTGCCGATTTCACGGTGAACACCGATTTCGCGCAGGTGGAAGCTGACACGCAGCAGGTCAACCTGACCCGCTTCAGTCTGTTCTTCCCAGAGAAGCGAGAATTCTTCCTCGAGAATCAGGGCGTCTTCGCGTTCGGCGGAGCCGGATCGCGCGGGCCATTCGGCGGGTCGGCCGAGACGCCAATCATGTTCTACAGCCGCCGTATTGGATTGAGCGGCGGGCGAGAGGTCCCCTTGACTGCGGGTGGTCGCATGACGGGTCGGGCCGGACGCTACAGTCTCGGCGTCCTGAACATCCAGACCGGCAGCGAGGCGGTCAGCGGGACGCTGGACACGAACTTCACCGTTGCCCGCGTGAAGCGCGACCTGTTCCGACGCAGCAGTGTGGGTGCCATTCTCACGAATCGCACGGCGCTTGGGAGCGAGACCGGGACCAACGTGGCCGGTGGCGTCGACGCGAGCTTTGCCTTCTATGACAATGTCTTGATTAACGCCTACTGGGCCCGGACGCGAACGACGGACGAGGAAGGGAAGGACTCCAGTTACAAGGGAGAGTTTCGATACGACGGCGACCGGTATGGCGTCACGGCGGAACACCTGTTCATTGACGAGCGCTTCTCGCCCGGGGTGGGGTTCATTCGACGGCCCGACCTCAAGAAGAGCTTCGGGTCGGCGAGATTCAGCCCGCGCCCCGAGTCCATC
>CAUZAY010000167.1:0-9283 GCA_963577695.1 Vicinamibacteria bacterium
TCGACTGGCCAGTCCGTCCGCGATCTCGGTATAGACCTCGCGCCACGCCGGAGTCTGGTCCGCCATCAGCAGCAGCGCGTAGGAGGAGAACGACAGGTCGAACCGGCCGTAGCTCAGCACGACCGGGGCCGAGTAGCGGTCCCACCACTGGTGTGGGACGCCGGCCGAGCTCCAGTCGTCGTCGGTGGTCGATTTCTCCCAGAGGAAGCGCAACCACCCGCGTGTCCGGCCGTTCAGGGTCGGGAACACGGAGCGAGGCGTGTCCCGCAGAAACGTCGGCCCCGGGACTGGTGACTGGCCCAGCGCCTGCGCCGCTGGCGCCAGGGCGGCCGCGCCCGTCGCCGCCCCGATCCGCTTCACGAAGTCGCGCCGCGAATGCCCGCCGTTGGTGGACACTAGTAGTCAGTCGCCAGCAGCGAGACGCGAATCATCTCGTTGTCGTTCCGATGAATGATGTGCCCGTTCGCAAACGCCGGGTGGGTCCAGCCTACTTTCCGGTCGAATCGCTTGCCTGGTCCGAATCCAGAATCGCCGGTCGCTTCGAGCAGGTGCACGCGGCCCTGTTCGACATATCCCTCCGGCGTGAATCGGGCGTTGATGAGTACGCCGTCGTCGTTCACGACCAGATACCGGTCGCCCTGTTTGACGGCGAATGCGGTGCCCCAGCGAGCTTGCGCGGTCATCTCGTCGCTCATCCACAGACGTTCGCCCGTCCGGGCGTCCAGACCGCGCAGCTCGCCGTAGCTGCCGACCCCGTAGATGTGGTTTCCCTCAATCCAGGGTGTGGTGATCATCGAGTGCAACCCGTCCGTCTCGTCCGGCATCTCGCTCCGGCTCTGTCCCTTCCAGAGCAGTTCGGCGTCCGGCCGATCCTGGTCGAGCTGCATCATGAGCGACCCGTTATAGAACTGCGACACGAGCAGGTAGTTGCCGCTGTGCACCGGCGTCGCCACCGACATCCCGGCACCGGCCTCCCACACTTCTTCCCAATGTAGCTCGCCATTCTCGGGGTCGAGCGAGACCAGGGCCCCGGCGTGCCACACGATGAGCTGTTGCGCCCCGCCCGCGTCGATGATGATCGGTTGCCCGTAGCCCATCTCGCCGACGACGTCGAGCGAGCGCCACACTTCGTCGCCCGTTTGCTTGTTGAACGCCATGACCAGGCCGCCCTGTTCTCCACCGACCACCGTAATCAACCGGTCTCCATCAACAATCGGCGCACTGGTGACGCCCCACGTTGGAATGAAGCTGTCGTAGTCGTCGATGTAGTGTTTCTCCCAGAGGATCTCACCGGTCTCGACACTCAGGCAGAACAGGTCGCCGGCCGCTCCGACGACATACACGCGGTCTCCATCGACCGTGGGCGTCGCGCGCGGACCGATGGCGTACGAGATCATCAGCATGCGATAAGACGTGGGCCATTCCGTCGTCCAGAGGACCTCGCCGGAGGCTTCATCAATCGCGAGGGCCCGCTCTTTGCCATCCATCGTGCGGGTGCCCGCATCTTCAGACCAGTCGGTGATGAATACACGGCCGTCTGCGACCGCGGCGCCTGAGAAACCGGCGTTGACCGGGACGCGCCACTTCACGTTCAACTGGGACGGGAGGTCAGCGACGATCCCGGTTTCCGTCCAGACGCCGTCTCGGTTCGCGCCGCGCCATTCTGGCCAGTCGTTGGCGGCGAGGGGAGCCGTGACCACGGTGGCGCCGGCCAGAACCAGGCCGAGCACCACCGGCCGCGATACGTTCAGAAATCTCATCGTTTATGCTCCTGCCATTTCCACGCCACATGGGCCCGGGGCGGTCGGTTTGTGTCGCGGTGCGGCCGACGGGCCCACCGGTTCAGGTTCGACAAGTCTATACCGGCGACGGTAGCATCTGGGCGTCTTGGCCATACCGTGCGGGCGGGTCGCAGTGCACGGTCTGAGGCGCCGGCCCTGGCAACATCCAGTCACCACTCAGTCGATTCGCATGTCTTGGGCACTTCTTCGCGCCGCGTCGTCCGGCCACATTGGCGCGGCGCGCCTCGTTGGGGCCGGGTGCTGCCTGCTGCTGTCGGCGACCGCCGCCTCGCCTCAGCCGTTGTCCGAAACGTTGGCCTCCCGCCTGCAGGGCCCTGCGCCCCCGATAGCGCCCACGGTGGTGGCTCGCGACCCGGACGGCCGGGCCACGGTCCGCGCGACACGAGTGAGGGAACCGCTGGAGCTCGACGGCCGGCTCGACGAGCCGTTCTACGACTCCGTCCAGTTCATCACCGACTTCGTGCAGCAACTGCCGGATGAGGGCGCCGCCGGGAGCGAACGCACTGAGGCCTGGATCCTGTTCGACGACGACAACCTCTATATCTCCGCCCGCTGCTATGACCGCGCCCCGACGTCGCAGTGGGTGGCCAACGAGATGCGCCGCGACGTCATTCAGCTCCGCCAGAACGATTCGTTCTCCGTCATGCTCGACGCCTTCTACGACCGTCGGAACGGGCTGGCCTTTCTGGTGACCCCCCTCGGCGGGTTTTCCGACTTCGCGATCACGAACGAAGGCGGCAGCGTCAATACCGACTGGAACACCATCTGGGACTCTCGAACCGGGCGGTTCGACGGTGGGTGGACGGTGGAGATGCGCATTCCGTTCAAGTCCCTGCGTTACCGTCCCACCGAGGAACAGCTCTGGGGCATCCAGTTACGCCGCATCATCCGGCGCCGCACCGAAGCGTCGTATTTGACGCCCCTGCCGATCTCGGCCGCCCGCGGCAACAGCGTCATTGCAGGGCTGTGGCGGGTATCTGAGGCCGGCTCGCTGGTGGGTCTCGAGGTGCCGTCCGAGAGCCTCAATCTCGAGATCAAACCGTATGCGATCGGCGGTGTCACCACCGATGTGAACGCCAACCCGTCGACTCGCAACGAGCCGGAGGGCGACGTTGGCCTGGACGTCAAGTACGGAATCACCCGTAACCTGACGGCGGACGTCACCTTCAACACAGACTTCGCGCAGGTCGAGGTCGATGAGCAGCAGGTCAACCTGACCCGGTTCAACCTCTTCTTTCCAGAGAAGCGTGAGTTCTTCCTCGAGGGGCGCGGCAATTTCGATTTCGCGCGCGGGACTAACGCTCGAGGCGCGGGCATTCCGACGCTGTTCTTCAGCCGGCGTGTCGGGCTGCAAGGGGCGGACGTCGTGCCGCTCCAGGTCGGCGGCCGGTTGACCGGGAAGGTGGGGGCGTTCGACGTCGGGGCGCTGAACATTCAGACGGACGACCTGTTCCGGGCCGGGGCGGAGTCAACAAATTTCACCGTCGTGCGCGTCAAGCGTGATGTGCTGCGTCGCAGTACCATCGGTGGCATCTTCACGAACCGGTCGGTGTCGCTCGCCGGCGACGGCTCGAACCAGGTCTACGGACTCGACGGGCGTTTCGCGTTCTTCGACGATCTGAACCTGCTGGCCTATGCGGCCCGGACACAGACGACGGGCCGGGACGGCCGTGACGGCAGCTACTTCGGGCAACTGAACTACGCCGGCGACCGCTACGGTCTCGATGCGGGCCATCTGATCATCGAAGACAACTTCTTGCCCGAGGTCGGATTCGTGCGTCGCGGGAACATGCGACGGTCGTCGGCGTCCGCCCGTTTCAGTCCACGACCCAGATCGATCGACTGGATCCGGCAGTTGAACATGTCGGCGTCACTCGACTACATTCTGGCCGCCGATACGCGTCTGCTCGAGACCCGTACCCGAGACGCCGTGTTCGAGATTCAACTTGAGAACAGCGATCGCCTCAGGCTTGACGCGTCCGACAACTACGAGCTCCTCGTCGAGCCGTTCCAGATTGCACCGGGCGTGTTCCTGCCGACCGGTGGTTATAGCTTCCGCGACGTCGGCCTCAGCTACGCCTTTGGCCAGCAGCGTCCGGTGAGCGGGACTGTCTCCGTGCGCTACGGCCAGTTCTGGAGCGGCGACCGCACCGTGGTAGATATCCGTCAGGGCCGCCTCGAGGTCACGCCGCAGCTCTCGGTCGAGCCGAGTGCGTCACTCAACTGGGTGGACTTGCCGCAGGGCGACTTCACGACCCATCTCGGTCGCGTCCGCGTGAATTACGCCGTCAGCCCGCGGATGTTCTTCAGTGGGCTCCTACAGTACAACTCGAGCGCGCACATCTTCAGCACGAACGCCCGGCTGCGCTGGGAGTACTCGCCGGGCAGCGAGCTGTTCGTGGTGTACACCGAGGACCGCGACACCGACTTGCTGATGCCCCTTCGCGGTACTGCCCTGCGCAACCGTGGATTCGTGGTGAAGATCAACCGGCTGTTCCGTTTTTGAGACGGGGCTGCGCCCGCTGGTCAGTTTGGTCCCCACGCCGTCCTGCTTCTATTGCAGGGTGAAGGCGACCAGCTCCGCGATGTTCTCCTCATCCAGGGCCGCTACGACAATGTGCTGTTGGTTGCCCGCCATGTACGTGATCGGGAACCCGGTGGTCGGGCCACCCGGAAGCTGAATCTCATGGACAACGTCACCCGTCCGCTTGTCGTACGCACGGAGAACCGGAGCGCCCCGCGCGCCCTCACCCGCAAACAGCAGGGTAGACGTTACAAGAAGTCCGGAACTTTTCGTCGGGCTCCCCGTCGTCGGCACGTCCACGCCCTGAAGGTCCGGATGTGCCTGGATATAGCCGGGCGTGCCGCCGTGCGGGATCTGCCACAGGATCTCTCCCACGGTCAGATCGATTGCGGTGATCCGGCCATACGGAGGTTTGATGAGAGGAAGGTCACGGACGGTCGGGACACCCGCACGACTGGAGATGTGGTAGCGCACGCCGGTCCCTTCAGTGCCGTCTCTCAATCCGAACAGCGACGGGGTCGTACTCGACGGTACAAAGAGGATACCCAGCCCGGGATCCACCGCACCACCCGGCCAATTGACGCCACCACCCGCGCTGGGGAGCGCGAGGGTCCCTTGATTGACGCCCGGCTCTTGCAAGGACGGCGGAGTATAGAGAGGCCCGAGCCGGTAATTCTCTACGATCCGCAGTGCTTCGGCCCGAAGCTCCGGAGTAAAGTCGATGAGGTCATCCTCAGTCACGCCTTGGCGTTCAAACGCGGGCGGCTTGGTCGGAAAGGGCTGTGTCGGAGACGTCCACTCCCCCGGCACGTCCGACTGCGGCACGGCCCGCTCCTCGATCGGCCAGACGGGTTCGCCTGTCGCACGGTCGAGTACGTATGCAAATCCCTGCTTCGAGAGTTGCACCAAGGCCTTCACCAGGACGCCATCGACCTCAATGTCCACGAGGATGGGGGCCGTCGGGAAATCGTAGTCCCAGAGTTCGTGATGGGTGACCTGAAAATGCCACACCCGTTCGCCGGTCTCCGCGTCGAGCGCCAGTATGGAGTTGGCGAACAGGTTGTCTCCTGGCCGATAGCCACCGTAGTAGTCGTTGGTGGCGGTTTCGGTGGCTACGTAGAATAGTCCGAGTTCCTCGTCTACCGTCACGGGGGCCCAATGTCCGACGTTCCCCGTGTATTTCCAGGAGGCATCGAGTAGTTCGGGGCGTTCCTCGACCCAGGGATGCGTGCCGGTCGGAACCTCCCAGAGTAAATCGTCCGCCTTGAGCCAGGTGTCGACGCCGAACTCTCCCTCCTTCGGGACCGTATTGAAGCGCCAGAGCGTCCGACCGGTACGAGCGTCGTAGGCCACCACGTCGCCAGGAATGTTCATCGGCCAAACCTCATTGGGATTGCGGATACCCGGGCGATTGGCCCTTGTCGGTATGCTGCCGGTATGCAGTGAAATCGATGCCACAATCGCATTCCCAAGAATCGCCGGCGGCGAGGTGTTGGCCACCCTACCCGCTCTCTCCGCTGCCGGCCGCTCATCCCAACGCAGATCATCCATCATGTCCACTACGCCGGCCACCCCGAATCCCTCCACCCGATTCCCCGTCCGCGCGTCCAGGGCCACCAATTGAAAACTCGGCGTCACCACGAAGATGCGTTCATCCCCTTCCCCATCCGTCCAGTAGCTCACGCCGCGCCCGGCGCTCCGTGCAACGGGCTCGATCATGTCGCCCCACCTTCGTTCGCTGTCGCCCGGCCGCCAGTCCCAGACGGTCCCACCGGTCGCGGCATCGAGGGCGATCACGTTGCGTTGGTTCCCTATGGTCGTATACATGACCCCGTTGATTACCAAGGGACTGATCTGCGTCCGGCCCGACGGCGGGGGCGTCCCCTGGTCCCGTGCGCTCCATCGCCATGCCACCGCCAGATCCCCGACGTTGTCGGAGTCGATCTGATCGAGCGGCGAGTAGCGAGTGGCACCCGCGTCCGCGCCGAACACACCCCACTCCCCGTCCGCGGCGCCCGTCTGAGCGGTCGCGCCAGCCGCACCCAGACACGCGACAACCGCCACGGCAACGGTACAAGGGATCACAGGGCGCCGAACGGACAGCATCTTGCGCATGGTTTTGCCTCGTTTTCGCTTTGCCGGTGGACGGGGACGGGCGACTGTCTGACCACCCCGATCACCAAGACTCCGCCTCGACAGGCGGATGGACCTCCCCGTCACCGGTCTGACCTCCGCGCCAGGGGCGGATTGCCGCCCGACAGGCACAGGTCGAGCCGAGAATGCCCGCTCTGCAGGCTGAGGTCAAGGCCCGAGGCGCTGATGAGGCCAGCGATGCTATACATCAGGAACGGTGCGGGTTGCGCCACCGTTCGCGTGTGCGATAGGTTTGCGGCCTGTCGTTCAGTGCTGTTCCTCCTCTCTTGCTAGTCAAAGGAAGCTCCGTCATGACATTCGTACATCGCATTTTTACTCTGGCTCTCACGGCCGTTCTTGGTGTTGCCGCGTTGGCGTCAGGCCAGGCTGTCAACGATTTGCCCAACCCGTACACGACCCATCAGGGTCACTTCACACTGCCCGATGGACGGACCTGGGGTTCGACGAGTGCGGTGGACATCGCCGCCGACGGCACGTCGATCTGGGTGGGTGAACGGTGCGGCACCAACAGCTGCGCCGGATCTGACCTGGACCCCGTTCTGCAGTTCGACGCTGAGGGCAATGTCGTGACCAGCTTCGGTGCGGGCATGCTGTTGTTTCCACATGGTATCCACGTAGACGGTGACGGCAACGTCTGGATCACCGACGCCCAGGGCCCGCGCGAAGATGCGCCAGAGACGGCTGGCCTCGGGCATCGCGTGATCAAGTTCAGCCCGACCGGTGAGGTCCTGCTCGAGCTGGGCGAAGCGGGTGTGGCCGGTGACGGGAGCGACCACCTCCTGAATACTCCGTGTGACGTCATCACCGGCGCTGACGGGTCGATCTACGTGGCGGATGGGCACGGCGGACAGGGCGCCAACGCGACCCCCGACACCGTCGCGCGTATCGTCAAGTACGACGCCGAGGGCAACTACCTCAGCCACTGGGGCGGGTGGGGTTCGGAACCCGGTCAGTTCCGCACTCCTCACGGGCTCGCCTGGGATTCCCGCGGGCGCCTGTTCGTGGCCGACCGCGGCAACGTGCGGATTCAGATCTTCGACACCGAGGGCAACTTCCAGGACGAGTGGAAGCAGTTCAGCCGGTTGAGCGGCATCTTCATCACCGCCGACGACATGCTGTATGGCGCCGACTCCGAGTCGAGCGAGACGAGTAATCCGGGCGGTTGGCGTCGGGGTATTCGCGTCGGCAGTGCGGCGACCGGCGAGGTGATGTACTTCATTCCAGATCCGGCCGCGGAGCCGGGCGGCACGACCGCGGCGGAAGGCGTGGCGGTCGACGCGAACGGCAACATCTTCGGAGCGGAAGTGGGCCCGTCGCAGCTCGTTCGGTACACGCGATAGCGACCTGACGAGACGGGAGCCGGTCGACTGCTGTCTCCAACGCGCCGCTTTCGAGCGGCGCACCAATCACGCCCCGGAAGGCGCGGATGCCACACATAGGACCGTCGCCCCGCTCGCCGCGTCGCTGGTTAGCAAGCAGTTTCGCACTGACCCTGCTGGCGATGCCGGCCGAAGCGCAGGACTGGCCGCAGTGGCGAGGCCCTGGCCGTCTTGGGGTCTGGACCGAGACCGGTGTCGTCGACCGGTTCCCCGACGACGGGCTGACGGTGGCCTGGCGGGTCCCGGTCCGACCCGGCTTCGCGGGTCCGGTGGTCGCCGACGGACGGGTGTTCGTGCTCGACTACCAAGAGGATCCGGGCTCTCGGACCATGGATGGCGCCGAGCGGATGCTCGCGCTCGATGAGGAAACAGGCGACATTCTCTGGACCCGCGAATGGCCCGCCACCTATCGCAATCTCATGCGGACCTTCGCCACCGGGCCGCGTGCCACGCCCACCGTGTCCGGCGACCGCATCTTCGTTGTCGGCGCGGCGGGCATGCTGTTGTGTCTCGAGACCACTACCGGTGACGTGGTCTGGCAGATCGATACCGTGGCGGAGTACGGCGCCACGGTGCCGGTCTACGGAGTCAGTAACTCGCCCCTCGTCGATGGCAACCGGCTCATCGTCGTGGTGGGCGGTGAGCCAGATGCGCTCGTGGTGGCTTTCGACACCGGAACAGGCGACGAGATCTGGCGCGCGCTGCCGCTCGTGTCGGAGGCTGGCTACAGCCCGCCGATGATCTACGAGTCCGGTGGCGTTCGGCAGCTCGTGGTTTGGCATCCCCAGGGCATGAGCTCGCTCGACCCCCAGACCGGGTCCGTCTACTGGGAGCACGACTGGCCGATCGGTACCATGACGGTCTCCACGCCGATCTCCGCGGGTCCGTATCTGATGGCCACCCATTTTTTCCGCGGAACGCTGATGCTTCAGCTGGACGGCGACCGGCCAGGCGTGCAGGAGCTATGGCGAGGACAGAGTCGCAGCGAGCTGCCGGGTGAGACCGAGGGCCTGCATTCGCTGATCACCACGCCCCTGATCATCGGTGACTACATCTACGGCGTAGGCAGCTACGGCGAGCTGCGGTGTCTCGACGCGCGCACCGGCGAGCGGCTCTGGGAAACGACAGAGCTGATCGGTGGGGAACGGTGGGGGACCGCGTTCTTCGTACAGCACGAGGATCGCGTGATCGTGGTCGGTGAGACCGGTGAGCTGATTCTGGCCAGGTTCACACCGGAGGGTTATACCGAGCTGGATCGGACGTCGCTTATCGCCGCGGCCACGCGCACCCGCGGAGGTGCCAGCGGTACATGGGGCGACCGCGGCGTCGTCTGGGCCCACCCCGCTTTCGCGAATCGCCACATCGTGATGCGCAACGACGAGGAAGTCATTCGCGTCTCGCTCGCCGCCGCCGACTACCAGTAG
>CAUZAY010000168.1:0-9245 GCA_963577695.1 Vicinamibacteria bacterium
CCCGATGTCGAATGGCGTCCTCGGTCCAGCCGAGCAAGGATGGCGTGATGCTGATGTTCTCGCCCACGGTCAGGTGCGGAAACAGGCCCACCTGTTGGAAGGCGTAGCCCACACGCCGCCGGAGCTCGTGGGGGGCGAGCTGCGAGACGTCGTCTCCATCGACCCGCACCGAGCCGTCCGACGGCTCGATCAGGCGGTTGATCATTTTCAGTGTCGTGGTCTTGCCACAGCCGGAGCCGCCGAGCAGGACGAGCAGCTCCCCCTCGGCGACCTCGAGAGATAGGTCGCACACAGCGACCTGGTCGCCGTATCGCTTCGTCAGGTGTTGCAGCTCAATCATTCGGCGATTTCGCCGAGTGGTCATTGCTCGGGGTCGCGGGGAGCGGCGCAGATGGGAATCAGACGTGCGAGGGCATGCGAGTCACCACCTCGAGCTGGTCGAACCAGTAGGCCTCGTCGTCTCGCCGGCAGACAAGGAACCGGCCGAGGTCCTCGTCGTGCTTGGCTTGGTGGTAGCGCAGATACATGTGCTCGTCATCGATACCCATGATCTCGATTTTTCCGGTTTCGTGGGACATGCAGAGACGCGCGCGTCGGGCCAATCCCGACCCGAGGGTCAAGGCGCGTTGGAACGTCTGCCAGCCCTGGACGATCGGGATCTCGTAGGGTTCGTTGCCCGCGGTCGGGCGTCCCTGGAAGAGATAGTACGGAGGGCACCCGATATAGGACAACGTCGCATACATGTCGGCGAGCACGTAGGGATCGTCGTTGATTCCCTTGATCATTGGGCACTGATTCACGCAGATGACGCCGTTGCGAATACAGGCGTCGATACCCTGGATGGCGACATCGGTCAGCTCACGCGGATGATCGAAGTGGGCCATCAGATAGATACGCTGGGTGGGCGTGGAGTAGGTGCGAAACGCGGCCTGGAGCTCAGGATCGTCGAGGACCCGATAGGGGTCGAACGCCGGCATCTTTGAGCCGAGCCTGATGATCTTGACGTGCGGAATCGCCCGGAGCGCCTCGAAAATCTCCACGAGCCGGCGAGTGCTCATCAAGAGCGGGTCGCCGCCGGTCAGCAACACGTTCGTCACTTCCGGGTGGTCGGCGATGTAGCGCAGTCCCTCGCTGACGTCGTTGGTGACTTCGTCGTTGTCATCCATGAACAGCCGCTTGCGAAAGCAGTAGCGGCAGTAGGCTCCACAGACTTCGTTGCAGAGCAGCAGCACGGTATCGGTATATTTGTGCTGGACCCCGTGGGCCACCGTCACCGATTTTTCGTTGCTGGCGTCCAGCGTGCCCCATTCGGCCAGTTCCTCCTCGCGAGGAATGATCAGCTGACGGATCGGGTCATCCGCATCGTCCCAGTCGATCAGACCGAGGTAGTAGTCGTTGGCGCGAAACACATAGCGGGCCGCGACCGGCCCCAGGCGGTCCCGTTGTTCCGGGGTGAGCTGTTCGACCTGATCGAGTCGCCTGACGTAATTGACGCGTCGGCGGCCCGTCGTGGTCGGCAGGTCGCTGTTCTGATTCCCTGTGTCCATAGGCGCTCAAGAGTCCACCCAGCACGGGTCGGACTCGATATTCGTCGACACTCGGTATCAGGGGGGCATCGCGAGACGCTCCCAAGGCCGATGAGATGTGACCATCGACCGGTGGTCGCCCCCGAACGTTCAGCGTGGGTCACCCGGGGGCGGACAAAGACCATACGCGGCGAATGGGTTGCCTAGTATTGAGTACCAATCCGGGAGACGCAACCCCAGGATGGGGCGCTCGGGCACGGGGCCGACGGCGGTAGGGGACCCGAGCCTGGGGTCAGGCCGGTTTCGCGAAAGAAGACGATGCTCCCGCGACAAGCCCAGCGTCATGGTTTGAAGAGCCATGCGGCCTCCAGTCTATTCCCCTTCGATAGGTTAGACGGTTGCCGCGGTGCGCGAGTTCCGCGACGCCAGGCGGCAGGCGCACCGCGTCGGCTGGTGCCTACAACTCCAGCAGCAGTGGGTGCTCGAGCCGGTTGGCAATCCACCGCAGAAATCGCACGCCGTCCGCGCCGTCGATCAGGCGATGGTCGTACGACAGGGAGAGCGGCAGAATGGGCCGAGCCTCGAACCGGTCGTTCACGTAGACCGGGGACGGCGCGGTTCGAGACAGTCCCAGGATGGCGACTTCCGGGTAGTTGACGATTGGTGTGAACGACGTCCCGCCGAGACCGCCCAGGTTCGTGATGGTGAAGGTGCCGCCTTCCAGATCCTGAGGCGTCGCCTTTCTCGTGCGCACTTTGTCGGCCAAGGCGGCGATCTCCGTCGACAGCGTCCCAAGGCTTTTCTGGTCCGCCTCCTGGATCACCGGCACCAGGAGTCCCCGTTCAGAGTCCACCGCCACCCCGATGTTGATGTAGCCCTTGTAGATAATCTCGTTGCGTTCCGTGTCGAGCGAGGCGTTGAACTTGGGGAACGCCTTGAGCGCGGCGGCCACCACGGCCACGGCAAAGGCGGTGACCGTCAACGGTAGGTCGGGTGAGGTTTTCTTGACCGTCTTGCGGACCGCCTCGAACTCACTGACGTCCGCTCGATCGTGTTGGGTCACGTGTGCGACCGTCTGCCACGCCTGGCTCATGCGCCGAGCCACGGTGCGGCGCACACGGGTCATCGGCTCACGTTCAACCGGACCCCAGCGCGAGAAATCGGGCAGCGCCGGTGCGGTCGAGGGTGCGCCTGGGGTGGCCGATCGGGTCAGCGCCTGTCGGGCGTGCGTCTTGACATCATCGATGCTCACCCGACCGCCGGTGCCGGTTCCACTGACCGTGTCAATGTCGACGCCGATTTCCCTGGCGAGCTTCCTCACGGATGGTGCGGCCAAGGCCCGGCGGCGGCCGGTCTTGCGCCGGGGCCCCACGGAGACCGACCCTGGTCGCGCCGATGTGGATGTTGGGGTGGGCGCCGGTACCGCGGGGGAGGACGCGGGCGGTGGGGCCGCCGCGGTCGTTGCAGCTGGAGCAGCTGATGTGGGCGGTTCCGGCTCGGTCTCGCCGCCAGTGGCGGACGCAGAGTCGAGCGTCAGAATCGTCGCCCCCACCGCCATCGTGGTGCCGGCTGTGGCCGCAATCTCCGTGACGGTGCCGGCGGCCGGCGCCGGCACTTCGACGGTCGCCTTGTCGGTCTCTATCTCGAGTAGTGCCTGCTCGGCCGTCACGGTCTCGCCGACGGTGACAAGCACGCGCACAACTTCGGCGCTCTCGATGCCTTCACCCAGCTCTGGAAGCTTGACCTCGGTTGCCACGTCCCTCTCCATTACTCAGTTACTGACGGGGCTGCGCCCCGAACCCCACGCGGTTTCCCGGCGATCCGCCCGTCTGGCGGCGTTGCTTCCTCGGTCACAGCCCGCCTGGTTGCTCCCTCGTCGCGCCTGGCCAGACGAACGCCTCGCCGGGAAACCACGACCCTGCCGATGGTCAAACGGGGCTGCGCCCCGAACCACGCCGCCGCTACACGGTGGTCGGGTCGACCTTCTCGGCGTCGATGCCCAGGTCGCTGATCGCCTGTGCCACCACCGCCGGTTCGATGATCCCCTGGCGCGCCAGGGCCGCCAGCGTCGCCACCGTGATGAACCGCGCGTCAACCTCGAAGAACTCGCGGAGCGACTCACGCGTGTCGCTTCGACCGAAGCCGTCGGTGCCGAGCGAGACCAGCGGCGTCTCGAGCCACTGGCTCAACGAATCAGGCAGCGCCTTGAGATAGTCGCTGGCCGCCACGACCGCACCCGGCGCCGCACCCAGGCATTGGGCCACATAGGGCACCCGCGCCGGCTCCAGAGGGTGCAGCATATTCCACCGGTCGCTGGCGTGCCCGTCCCGGTACAACTGGGCCCAACTGGTCACGCTCCAGACGTCGGCGGCCACGTCGTACCGCTCGAGCAGCCGCTGTGCCTCCACCGCTTCCCGCAGAATCGCGCCGCTCCCGAGCAGTTGCGCCTGGTGGGCCCGCGGCTGGCTCGAGGCGCTCAGTTTGTACAGGCCCTTCAGAATCCCGTCGCGAGCCCCCTCCGGCATCGGCGGCATGGCATACGACTCGTTTTCGACGGTCAGGTAGTAAAAGACACTCTCACCCTCGACATACATGCGCCGGATGCCGTCTTCGATGATGACCGCCAACTCGTAGGCGAACGCCGGGTCGTAGGACAAGATGTTCGGGACCGGGTACGCTAGCAGATGGCTCTGCCCGTCCTGATGTTGTAGGCCTTCCCCGGCCAGGGTCGTCCGACCCGCCGTGCCACCGACCAGGAACCCTCGACACCGTGAATCGGCGGCGGCCCAGATCAGATCACCGACCCGCTGGAACCCGAACATGGAGTAGAAAATGAAGAACGGGATGGTGTTGATGCCGCGTGTGGCGTAGGCGGTGCCGGCGGCAATGAACGACGCCATCGAGCCGGCCTCGGTGATGCCCTCCTCGAGAATCTGGCCGTCCTCCGCTTCGCGATAGTAGAGCAGGGTCGCATGGTCGACCGGCTCATAGTGCTGACCGGCGTGCGCGTAGATGCCGACCTGTCGGAACAGTGCCTCCATCCCGAACGTACGCGCCTCGTCTGGCACGATCGGCACGATCAATTTGCCGATGTCCTCGTCTCGCAGCAACCGGCTGAGGAGCCGGGCGAAACCCATGGTCAGGGACATCTCCCGGTCCCCGCTGCCCGCGTACAGTTCCGCGAACGGCTCGGCCGGAACGGAGGCCAGGGGGGCCGCGCGGTGGGCTCGTTGTGGTACCGATCCCCCCAGCGCCTCGCGGCGCTCTCGCAGATACACCATCTCCGGACTCTCGCGATCCGGTACGTAGAAGGGCAGTTCGGCGATCTCGTCGTCGGAGAGCGGGATGTGAAAGCGGTCGCGGAAGGCGCGCAGTTCCTCTTCGTTGAGTTTCTTCTGTTGATGCGTGATGTTGCGCCCCTCGCCCCCCTCGCCCAGCCCGTACCCTTTGATGGTGCGGGCCAGAATGACGGTTGGAGAGCCGCGATGGGCGACGGCGGCCGCGAACGCGGAGTACACCTTCGCCGGGTCGTGACCGCCGAGGCGCAGTTTCTTCAGTTCTTTGTCGCTCAGGTGCGTGACCAGGTCGCGTAGCCCCTGGTGCTTGCCCCAGAAGTGGTCGCGCACATACGCGCCGGACTCCACGGCGTACTTCTGATACTGCCCGTCGACGGTCTCGCTCATCCGCCGCACCAGTAGCCCCTCTTCGTCGGCGGCCAGTAGCGGGTCCCAATCGCGACCCCAAATCACCTTGATGGCGTTCCAGCCCGCGCCACGGAACGCCGCTTCCAGCTCCTGGATGATCTGTCCGTTGCCCCGGACCGGGCCGTCCAGCCGCTGGAGATTGCAGTTGACGACGAAGATCAGGTTGTCGAGTCGTTCGCGGGACGCCAGCGTGATCGCGCCCAGCGACTCCGGTTCATCCGTTTCGCCGTCACCCAGGAACGCCCACACCTTGGCGTCGCTGGGGGGGATGAGCCCTCGATCCTCCAGGTATCGTTGATACCGGGCCTGGTAGATGGCCATGATGGGGCTCAGCCCCATCGAGACCGTCGGGAATTCCCAGAAGTCTGGCATGAGCCAGGGATGCGGATACGAAGAGAGTCCCGGTCCTTTGAGCTCGCGCCGGAAGTTCTCCAGGTGCTCGCGGCTGAACCGACCCTCCAGATGGGCGCGGGCGTAGATGCCCGGTGACGCGTGCCCTTGGTAATAGACGAGATCGCCCGGCTGGTTGTCGGTCGGCGCCCGGAAAAAGTGGTTGAATCCGACCTCGTACAGCGTCGCCGCCGAGGCAAAGGTCGAGATGTGGCCGCCGATGCCATCGGCGTGGCGATTCGCGCGGACCACCATGGCGAGCGCATTCCATCGGATCAGGCTCTTGAGGCGCTGCTCCAGGTCGCGGTCGCCAGGATAGGCGGGGTCCTCTTCTGGCTGAATCGTGTTCAGGTACGGCGTGTTGGCCGTGAACGGCAGCGGGACGCCGGCGTGCTCGGCGCGCCGCGTCAATTCCTGGAGCAGGCGACCGGTCGCCGTCAGGCCGTGCTGATCGATGACCGCGTCGAGCGATTCGAGCCAGTCGCGGATCTCGCCTTCGTCGATCCTCGGGGCATCGCGTGTCGTATCCGCCATCGTGTTCTCGTGTATCCGTCTGCGTACCAGCGAGGCCGAGAGAGCGTCAGGAGTGGGTGCCGGTTCGACGTCAGCCGGTGTCACCTGACGGGTGCATGACCTGCGTCGAGCGTGCCTCTCAGTCTACCGGACTGGGGCGACCGGTGCTGCCGGCGGAGCCGCGGGGGACCGGCACCGCACTGGGCACGGGTTGCTAGCGGCGGGGCCGCCGAGGGCGGGCGGGTGGCCACGACGCCAAGAGCGAGGTGCTCATTCGCGCCTAGGCGCCGGCGCAGGCGTCCCACAGGACTACGTCGAAGCGCACATGTGGGCCAACCTCGCCGCCGCCCAGTCGTCCGGCGAGGATTGCGACCGGTGGGTGAAGAACCGCGACCTCCGTCGGTGCGTGCGCGGGTGACATGTGTAATGACGTGGTATGGAATGTGGGGACGAGCAATACAGCCACTCTGTAAAGTGTTTATATACTAGTATTTACAGTAGCCATGCGGCGGACGGGTCAACCGCCAAGTAGCCCTGAAGGTCCTCCAGACGCCTTCGCCGGCGGTCCAGACCGCCTCGCCCGGGGAAGCGCAGGTCCTGTCCGGCCTGACCCCTTCCCAACATCGCGGCCATCCACGGCAGCGACCAGGGCGATGATACTCGCGCACTGGTCCTGGAATTTGGTCGAGGGACCGACCCTTGCCGACTGGATTGCCCAAGGGTTGATCCCCCTGCATGAGGCGCTACCGCGCCTCACGAGAACCCCGTAAAACCGGAGCTTGTGGAGGCTGAGTTGTGCTGACTTCTGTTGATTTTCACTGATTGTTTTGAGGCAGCATGGCGGCATGAATATGTGTGGAACTGGACCCTGTAAGCCCCCACAGGAGCCCGTACGCCCACGCACGACCAACAGCCCCCTGGTAGCCGTTGAAACCGCGTTGTAGAGGCCTGCTGCGCCCGCAGGTGCAGCCGGCGACCGTGCGGGCGTAGAATGGCCCCTCACGGCACCAACAGACGATGGCCCTCGAATCCGGCGACCGCCTCGGGCACTGCGACGTGACCGCCCTCATCGGTGAGGGCGGCATGGGACAGGTCTGGCCGAAGGCACGCGTCAACGTGCCAGCGGAACGCCGCCCGGGGTCTTCTCATCAGGGACTACCTGCAGATCGACATGCCGAAGCACCGGAGATGGCGGAATCCGCCGTGACAGCGTTGCCGTCGGCTGGAACGATCCATGGAAATAGATGAACGGCACGAAGAAGATGTCGTCGTGCTCATCCTCAGAGGCGGGCTACGTGCTGGCGCGGGTGGCGACACACTCCGCGAACGGGTCGAGGACCTCAGCGGGAATGGACACCGGAAGATCGTGGTCGACCAGGCCGAGGGCTCCTGCGTTGACAGCGCCGGTCTTGGCGAGCTCGTCGCGTGCTGCACCACGGTGTCGCGCAGGAAGGGAAAGCTGAAGGTCATGAATCTCAGCGACCGAATCCATGACCTACTCGGAATCACGCGTCTGTTCGCACTCTCAGACGACGACGATGATGACTGGCCGACCGGAGCGGCCGGTGTGACGAGCCTAGGTGCGGTCTTCAACATCAGGCCGAAGAGCTAGCCGACCTCTTCGCTCCCTCCCAAACGGCCAAGCCTGCCCCACCCAGCCGCTCGGTCGATATAACCCAACGACTTACGGACACGGCCATGGCCCTCACACCCGATACCACCCTCGGTCTGTGTCGAACGTAAAACCATCGTTGGCGTGTATGCTGGGACGTGCGGAGGGGAGGGGATGAACACGCGGCGGTTCCGACTCGGCCGGCATCGTTGGTCTGTCGTGGCGGCGCTCGCGGTGCTCGCGACGGCGTCGGTGGCGATTGTGCAAGGTCAACAACGCGCCGCTGCACCGGATGCTCTGGAGGCGTTCGCCCGCTACAACCGGGTGACCACCTACGACCAGTATTTTTCTAAGTACAGTAAGCGGTTCTTCGGTGTCGGGTTCGACTGGTACTATTTCAAGGCCCAGGCGCTGGCCGAGTCCACCCTCGACGAGGACGCGCGGTCTCCGAGCGGAGCCGTCGGTCTGATGCAGATCATGCCGCCCACCTTTGAGGAGATTCGTCGTCGGAACCCGGCCATCACAGGCCGCATCAACCATCCACGCTGGAACATCGCGGCGGGGATCTGGTACGACCGGCAGAACTTCGTGGCGTGGGAGGCGGTTCAGCCGCTCGTCGAGCAGCTGAAGTTCATGTTCGGGTCCTACAATGCGGGACGGTTGAGCATACGCCGGGCGCGTGCCGTCGCCGTGGAGCTGGGGTTGGACGGCACCGTGTGGGAGTCGATCACCCAAGGGTTACCGGAAGTCACGGGACGTCGCAGCGGCGAAACGCTCATGTACATCGATCGCATCTTCGGCATCAAGCAGGTGCTGCGGTAATGGAACTGACGATCATCCTGCTCAACGTCGCCTACGCCATGCTGGGGGCTGCGCTCGCCATCGTGTTCATGGCAGTGGCGTTCCGGGTGTTCAACCGGCTTACCCCGTTCGATGCGCACGACGAGTTGGCCAAGGGCAATGTCGCCGTTGGCATCGTGGTGGGATCGATCTTCGTGGCCGTCGGGATCGCGATGGGGCTCGTGATCGGGATGGGGCTGAACTGAGCGGAACTGCTCGTTCGAGGACACCCGATGGTCGATTCGTGGGTCCCACTTCGAGGACCTCCTCCCCTGGCTGCAAAGTCTCTCTTATTTCAGACCCTCAGTTGGTCCACATTGATTTGCCGCCTCACAACCTGACCAAGCCCGTAAGTGATTGAAAATAAAGTGCCGAGGGCGGGGATCGAACCCGCACGGAGCTAAGCTCCACAGGATTTTAAGTTCCGCGCGTCGCCGATCGCCGGTCGGCGTTTTTCCTAGCGTTTCTGCGTTCTCAGTCAGTTCGCCGGACACTGAGAAATACGAGGAGTGTTCCTGGATACGAGGAGTGCGTTCCTGACGGGGACAGTTCGGGGACAGTCGCGGCCCTCTTCGAGCAGGTGGGCGGGCGTGTCTCCTGCCGGAACCGAGAATGGAGATCATTTCCGATGCGGCCATCTCGCTACGCCCTCGAACGGTG
>CAUZAY010000169.1:0-9216 GCA_963577695.1 Vicinamibacteria bacterium
CAGGACCAGACCCGCTACCAGCGGATCGTGATGACACGGTTCCAAGAACATCACTGGCTCTACCTCGACGGTCACACGCAGTTCAGCTCCTACGACGAGGAGCGATATCACGAGCCGCTCGTGCACCCCGCGATGCTGGCGAGCGCGGCGCGCCGTCGCATTCTGCTCGTCGGGGGCGGCGACGGTCTGGCGCTCCGCGAAATCCTGAAACACCCCGAGGTGTCGGCGGTCACCGTGGTGGACATCGACCCGGCCATGACCACGCTGGGCCAGACGCACGCAGTGCTGGCGGCACTGAACCACGGCGCGTTCGCCGACCCCCGCGTGTCGGTCGACAATCAGGACGGGTACGCCTATCTGCGCGATGCCGACAGCCGGTTCTGGGATGTCATCCTGGTCGACCTCCCTGACCCGCGGACCATCGACCTGGCCCGACTGTACGGACTTGAGTTCTATCATCTGGCGCGCCGGCACCTCTCCCCGGGTGGTGTCATCGTCACCCAGGCCACGAGCCCCTTCTTCACACGCCGCGCGTTCCTGTCCGTGGCCGCGACGATGGACGCGGCGGGTCTGGTGACCGCGCCGTATCACAACCACGTGCAAACGATGGGCGAGTTGGGCTGGGTGCTGGGGATGCGTGGTCGAGACGATCCCGCGGTGTCGGCGGCCCAGGACCGGGACTGGCTTCAGCAGCGCCTGGCCGGGCTCAGCTTCACGTCGCTGGACACGCGGTTTCTCAACCGCGACGCGATGGTCAGCATGCTGCACTTTGGCAAGGGATTCGATGAGCAGGTGGATGTCAGCGACGAAACCAATTTCGCGATTTTCTACTACTATCGAGACGGAGATTGGGCCCTGAACTGACGGGTGGTCAACCCGCCGTCAGCCCGCGATGAGTACCCTCAAGACCAACGTGGCGCGGCCGTTCCTGACGCTCGTGGCGTTTCTGCACCGGGAGAACCTCTTTCGATTGATGGGGGTGATCGTCGTGCTGGTGGTGCTGGGGGCCGCGGGTCTCACGTATTTCGAAGAGAATCGGCCCTTTCCTGACGCGTTGTGGTGGTCGATCGTCACTCTGACCACGGTCGGTTTCGGAGACATTTCTCCGACGTCGCTTGGCGGCCGGCTGATCGGGGTGGTGCTCATGTTCTTCGGCATTGGTGTGCTCGGCACGTTCACCGCGACCATCGCGGGCGTGTTTGTCGAGAAGCGGTTGAGGAAGGAGCGGGGCATGGGTTCATACGACGACCTGGAGGGCCATATCATCCTCTGCGGCTGGAACGACCGGACGAAGGAGATCCTCAAGGATCTGCGGGCGGACGCGCGCGCCGCCGAGGCGCCGATCGTGCTGGTGGCCGACATCGAGGCGAAGCCGGTGGACGATGAGCAGCTCCATTTCGTGCGGGGCGACCTGAGCGAGGCACACCTGAAGCGGGCCGGTATCGAGACGGCGGCCACCGTGGTGCTGGTCGGCGACCGGTCGTTGGAGTATGTGGCCAGGGACGCCAAGGCGGTGTTGTCGATGTTGACGGTCGAGAGCCTCAATCCCGGTGTGTATGCGATCGTCGAACTGGCCAGCGAGGATAATGTCCGGCACTGCGAGCGCGCTGGCGCCGACGAAATCATCGTGGGAGCCGAGTTCAGCAGTCGGGTCATCTCCACGGCGACCCTCGACCACGGCATCTCGACCGTATTGCGCGAGCTGTTGAGCGCACAGGTCGGCCACGACCTGATCACCGTGCCGGTATTTGACGAGTTGGCCGGGCGCCCCTTCTTCGAGGTGTTCTGCGACCTGAAACGCGACTACGGCATGATCGCGATGGCCATTCTCTCGCATGGCGCCGAGGGCGTGGTGACGAATCCGGCTGGAGACACCATCATCAAGCGCGACGACCGCCTCGTGGTGGTGTCCGCGGGCGAACGACACGCGTCGTGACCGCATGTCGCTCTTCAGCCGGGTGGGGCGGCTGCTCCGACGCGAGGTGTCCGAGCGGTGGCGCGCGCGCTCACGGCGCGCCGGCCAGCGGCAGGCGCGTGGGCCCGATTCTCACCGTGAGGGGAGCCAGACCGGGCAAGACGAGCCCCCGGATCGTGCGGGGGAGGAGACGGCGAAGGACCCGACACTGGCGCCCTACTACGCCAACCTGGAGTTGCCCTACGGCGCCGACATCGAGGCGGTGCGAGAGGCCCGGCGGCGGCTGCTCAAGCGATACCACCCAGATCTCCATTCGTCCGACCCCGCGAGGAAACGGACCGCGACCACGGTGGCGCAGGGCCTCAACCGTGCGCACGACGAACTGCTCAGCCGGCTCGACCGTAAAGAACAGTAGGATCAAGAACGCCCAGGCCGGGAACCGGGTGTCAAAAAACATCCCGCGCGGGGCGAATAGTGAGGACCTCGGAGACGTAGAGAGAATTGAGACGCAAGGAGGCGTTGTGTGAATGTCTGAACATCTCGATCGCGTGAAAGGCTACCTGCTGGATCTTGGGCTCACCATCGTGGCGGAGAACGAGGCCGACGAGCTGGTGGTAGTAGACGATGAGGACAACGGCATCAAGCAGCTGGTCATCGACTGTGAGCCCCCGATCGTGGTCCTCGAGCAGTTGATCGCCGAGGTGCCGGCAGAGCCAGGGAATCTGTTCGTTCGGCTGCTGCAGATGAACAACACCCTGGTGCACGGCGCCTTTGTGTTGGACGAAACCGCCGAGCGCATTTTTTATCGTGACACCTTGCAGCTCTCCAATCTCGATTTGAATGAACTCGAAGGGTCCATTCGGGCGCTCTCCTTGGCGCTGGCGGAGTACGGCGCCGAGTTGCTCTCGTTCTTGAAGAAATAGCTCTTGTCATTGTTCATTGTTCATTGTCGAAGGAGACACACCTATGGCCAGTATTTTCAGGAGGTTGTTCAAGGTCGCCGAGTCGAATGCCCACGCCGCGATGGACAATCTCGAGGACCCGATCAAGATGACCGAACAGGGGATTCGTGATCTCAAGACGAATCTGCAGGCGGCGATGGTCAGCCTGGCGCAGGTGAAGTCGCTCGCGATTCGCATGCAGAAGGAGGCGTCCGACCACAAGAAGGGGGCGGCCGATTACGAGCGCAAGGCGATGTTGATTCTCAAGAAGATGGAGGCGGGGGAGATGGACTCGGGTGAGGCCGAGCGTCTGGCCACGGCGGCGCTCGAGAAGAAGGAAGCCGCGCTGGGGCAGGCCGCCACGGCGACCACCAATCACCAGACCCAACAGCGGATGGCGGACACGCTCCAGGCCAAGGTCGAAGATCTCAAGCGCCAGATCAGCACCTACGAGAACGAGGCGATCACCCTCAAGGCTCGGGCCCGCACCGCCTCCTCCATGCGCAAGATCAACCAGCAGCTGGCCGGCGCCGATGCGTCAGGCACCGTCGCCATGCTCGAGAAGATGAAACAGAAGGTGCAGGAAGAGGAGTCGCTGGCCGAGGCCTACGACCAGCTCGCCGACGTGGGTGGCGACATCGACGAGGATATCGACAAGGCGTTGTCCGCGCCCTCGAGCAGCGCCGGCGCCGATTCGCTGGCCGCGCTGAAGGCCAAGATGGGCATCGCCGGCGCGTCCGCGTAGCTAGAGGGAACTTGGGTGCGCGTGGCCCAGGTCGTGCATCACGGCCTCGGCCGCGCGCACCCCGTGATACTGCGCCTCCTCGAACAGCGAGATGCCACTCATGTCCGAGTGGGCGAAGCGGATGGCGCCGTGTGGGTCCACCGCGCGGCGGCGCGCCTCGCCCCACACGAAGCCGGGCACGGGACGAATCATCGCGTGCCCCCACAGCATGACGTCGACGTGGCGCACCAACGACTCGATCTCCGGGTGCGCCTGCGCGAGGTCCGCGAATATCAGCGAGACCCAGTCGTCCCAGCGTTGCTCGAGCATCCAGGTCCGGGCCACCTCGGGGTTGGGAACCGAGAGCGGCCGGTAATACGTCAAGACGCTCGGCCCCGGTGCCACCCGAAGGCTCTGGTGGGTCGCCACCACATAGCCGAGTGACGGACTGTCATACAGCACGTTGTCCCACGCCGCGCCGTCCGGCAGGCGATTGACGGTCAGATTCGCTACCATCCACGGGCAGTAGGTAAACGCGTTCGCGCCCAGCCCGGCCGGAGGGTATCCCTCGATGACGTGCCCGGCGGTGAAACGCGGGAGCGCATAAATGGCGCGCCGGGCGCGGTATCGCACCGGGGTGTCAGTATCGGTGTCCAGCACATCCGCCTCCACGCCGGCCGACGAGCCGTTCTCGTCGCCGCTCGTGGAGCGCAGCCGGTAAACCAGCATGCCCCCGCTCACGTGGTCGGCCACCCGGTCCATGAGGTGTTGGACGATACGACCGTTGCCCTCTGGCCAGGTCAGATACTCGCCGTTGCGCGGCCGCGAGCAGAAGTAGTGCCAGCCGGCCCACGCCGAGGTGGTCTCGAGCGTGCAGCCGTAGTCGTCGCGACAGCAGTAGTCGACATACCAGCGCAGCCGCTCCGACGACCATCCGGCCCGGTCAAAATACTCACGCATGGACATCTCGTCGAGGGCCAGGATCTCAGCGTCGGTCGTGCTGGCGGCGACGGGCAGCGCGAAGGCCCGGCGGCCTTGCGCGTCGCGGTAGTTCTGATACGTGCTGACCTGTGTCTCGAATTCGGCCAACACCGCCACCCCGCCGGTGCCCTCAGGGTCCAGCAGGTCGCGCGCCGAGAGACCCTCACGCCACTGGCCGTCGATGAAGACCCGTTCCTGCGGGGCATGGCACAGGTGCCGTGGGTCGTAGATCGGCTCGTCGTCTGGACCGTAGGCCTGGACCAGCCCCATCTCGTCCAGGAGCTCTCGCACCGCGGGCGCCTCCACGGGGGGCACCGGCAGATAGTGCGCGCCCCACGGGTAGGCGGACACCTCGTTCTGTCCCCAGCGCGCATTGCCGCCGGCGTCCTCTTCCAGTTCGAGGAGCGCGAAGTCGTCGAAGCCGCTCTTGGCCAGTTTCCAGGCGGCGGAGAGGCCCGCCATCCCTCCACCCAAGATGACCACGCCCACGTCCCGCGTCGTCCGCGGCACCGGGAGCCCGCCGTCACGCAGCCGGTGGCCGGTCTGATGTGAGGCGCCGACAATGGCGCCACCGAGACCGACGCGCCCCGGGTCGAGCGACGCCGACGGCGCCCGGGGCGAGCACCCGGCCGCCACGGCGGCCGCGGCGGCCGGGCCCAGGCGCAGCAGGTCTCGTCGGGTGAGTCCAGCCTGCGGTGCCTTCGCCGCGATGGCGGGGCCCAGGGGCGCGCCGGCCCCCTGCGTGCTCGGTGGTGTCCTCCGCGTCATCTCGCGTGATCTCGCGTCGCTGGTGTCATTCGGTGGCGAGCGATGGTGTGCGGGCGTACTGGTCCCAGCCGTCGCTGTGATACTGCACCAGAATCTGGTTGTTGAGGTGATTGACCTCGACCGGCACGCTGGCCATGTCGGCGGGAAAGTCGAAGAGTGATCGGGCCACGGCCGGCGTCAGGAACCGCAAGCCGTCGGGGAAGCGCTCGGGCACTCGAAATGGGGCGCGGGAGGCCACGATGAACCCCCATTCCCCGAAGCTGGGGACCGAGGCGTGATATGGCGCGGCGAGCAACCCCGTCGCGCGCACCGTTTCGACGATGCACCAGAACGCCTGGCGGGACACGAGCGGCGAGGTGCTCTGAATCGCCAGCAGGCCACCGGGGTTCAGGTGGGCGGCCAGCCGCTGATAGAACGTGGTGGTGTACAGCTTGCCCAGCGAGTAGTTTGACGGGTCCGGGAAGTCGACGACGATGAAATCGTAGCTGGCCGCCTGTTCCTCGAGCCAGATGAACGCGTCGGCCGTGACCAGTTCGACCCGTGGGGCATGCAGCGCATAGTCATTCAGCGCGGCGAATCCGTCGTGCTCGGCAAAGATCTCCGTCATCATCGGATCGAGGTCAACCAGCGTAATCTGCTCGACTCGGTCGTCTTTGAGAATCTCGCGCACCGCCATCCCGTCACCCCCGCCCAGCACCAGCGCGCGGCGTGGCGCCGCCACCGCGGCCAGCCCCGGGTGGACGAGCGCTTCGTGGTAGCGGTACTCGTCGAGAGACGAGAACTGCAGATCGCCGTTGAGAAAGAGACGGACCTCGCCCTCCTTCTGGGTCAGCACAATGCGTTGATACGGGGATGAGCGGGACAGAATGACCGGGTCCTCATACAACTGACGCTCTGACCGCTCCATCAGGTCGTCTGAGAACACCGCCCCCACGAGTAGAAGGACGACAGCGGCATAGGCCTGGGCCGTCAGCCATGGCCGGCGGTGGTGGCGGCTGAACAGGTGACAGGTCCAGACCGCCACCAGCACGTTGAGCACCCCGAACACGAACGACGATCGCATCAACCCGACCTGCGGCACGAGCCAGAGCGGAAAGAGCAACGATGCCGCCAGGGCGCCCAGATAGTCGAGCGACAACACCTTCGAGACCAGGTCCCGCAGCGGGAACTGGTCTTCCAGGATGCGGATGAGAAACGGGACCTCCAGACCCACCAGGACGCCGGTGGCCGTGACCCAGCCATACAGCACGACCCGAAAGGCGTCGATCTGGCCGAACGAAAAGAACAGCACCGGAGAGGAGATGCCGCCGATGACCCCCACCAGAATCTCGATCTCGATGAACCGCGTGATCAAATCGCGCTGAAAGAAGCGGGAGAGGTAGGAGCCCACCCCCATTGCGGACAGATAGACCCCGATGATGGTCGAGAACTGGGTGACGCTGTCGCCGAGGAGGTAGCTGGCGATGGTGCCGGCCAGCAGCTCGTAGATGAGGCCGCAGGTGGCGATGGTGAAGACCGACACCAGGAGCGCGCGGGTCTTGAGGCCCGCATGGTCGGTGCCCGCCTGGTTCGTGACGGCTGCGCTCGTGTCCTCCATGTGGCCAGACCCCCATGGTACCCGGTATTCTCCTGGGCCGCGTGTTGTAGATTGTCAAGGGGACGGTCGGCAGGAGGTGACGCTGGCAGGCTGGTCAGGCGCCGCGACGTGTCCGATGGGCGGCATAATAGGGCCGTCGGTTCGGCCGGGCCACGGCGTCGCCGCCCTTGCACTTCAGGAGACACCATGCGATCAGACGTGACACAGCGCCCGCGACGCGAGTCGGGGCGCCGTCGCCGGCCGTTCGGCGTCACCATTCGCGTCATCGCGCTGGGACTGGGGCTCGCGTGGAGTGCCGCCCCGGTGCTGGCGCAAGCGCCGCCCTCCATTGCCGACCGGACCCAAGGCATGGAACGCATCGAGGGGTTCATGCCGATGCACTGGGACGCGCGCGCCGGCACGTTGTGGATGGAAATTGCCCGCTTCGACAGCGAACTGCTCTACGTGCGCGCGCTGGCGGCCGGGGTTGGGTCCAATGACATCGGTCTCGACCGGGGGCAGATCGGGGCGACCGCCATCGTGCGGTTCGAGCGCGTCGGACCCAAGATCCTGATGGTGCAACCCAACCAGCGTTTCCGCGTAGATTCGGACAACGCCGACGAGGTCCGGGCGCTCGAAGAGGCGTTTGCCACCTCGGTGCTCTGGGGGTTCACTGTCGAGGCGGAGACCGATGGCGTGGCGTTGGTCGACGTCACCCCGTTCGTCTTGCGCGACGCGCACGGCGCGGCCGAACAGCTCCCCGGCGCCTACACGCTCGATCTGACCCGGAGCGCCGTCTACCTCCCGCGTACGAAAGGCTTCCCGCAGAACACGGAGCTCGAGGCGACCTTGACGTTTACCGGAGACGGACGCGGTCCCGGGGCCGGTTTCGGTCGCGGCTCCATCAGGGCCGTGGCGCCCACGGCACAGGCCGTGACGGTGCGCCAGCA
The DNA here is from genome assembly GCA_963577695.1 of Vicinamibacteria bacterium. Lineage (GTDB taxonomy): Bacteria > Acidobacteriota > Vicinamibacteria > Vicinamibacterales > UBA8438 > UBA8438. Next base: position 7,856 of record CAUZAY010000169.1, read on the forward strand.
TCACTCCTTCGTCGAGCTCCCGGATGCGGGGTACACGCCGCGTGCCTACGATCCGCGCGCCGGGTTCAACGCGCTGAGCTACGACGACTACAGCGCGCCGCTCGGGGAACCGATGACGCGTCGGTTGGTGCGCCGGCATAGGCTCGAGAAACAGGACCCGGGGGCCACGGTCAGTGACCCGGTGGAACCGATCGTCTACTACCTCGACCGCGGGACCCCGGAGCCGATTCGGTCCGCCCTGCTGGAGGGCGCCCGGTGGTGGAACGAGGCGTTCGAGGCGGCTGGCTATCGTGACGCGTTTCAGGTCCGGATGATGCCACTTGGGGCCGACAACCTGGATGTTCGATACAACGTCATTCAGTGGGTCCACCGGTCAACGCGCGGCTGGAGTTACGGCAACTCCGTGACCGACCCGCGCACCGGCGAGATCATCAAGGGGCACGTCACCCTGGGGTCCTTGCGCGTGCGTCAGGATTACCTGCTGGCGGAGGGGTTGTTGTCGCCGTATCTCTACGGCGACGTGCCGAGTGACCTGTCCGAGATGGCGTTGGCGCGTGTGCGCCAGCTCTCGGCGCACGAAGTGGGGCACACCATCGGGCTGGCGCACAACTACTACGCGAGTGAGCAGGGTCGCATCTCGGTGATGGATTACCCACATCCGCTCGTCACGGTGAACCAGGACGGCGTGGTCGATGTCTCGGACGCCTACGACGTTGGGATCGGCGAATGGGACTCGGTGGCCATCACCTATGGGTATCAGGACTTTGCCGGGGGAGCGGACGACGCGGCCACACTCGAGGCGGGGCTCAAGACCGCGTGGGATGCGGACCTGCGGTTCATGACCGGTCAGGACACGAGCGCCAACCCGCGGGTGCACATTTGGGCCAATGGGACGGACCCGGCGACGGAGCTACACCGGATGCTGGACGTGCGTCGCACCGCGCTCGACCGGTTCGGCGAGGGCGCGGTGCGGCTCGGTCGTCCCTTGGCCCTGCTGGAGGACGCGCTGGTGCCGCTCTACCTGCACCATCGCTATCAGATAGAGGCGACGGCGTCGGCCCTGGGCGGACTGAGCTACGGCTACGCCGTGCGGGGCGATGCGGATGGCACGGTCAGCGCGGTGTCGGCCGCCACCCAGGACGCGGCGCTCGAGGCGCTGATGCGGGCGTTGCGGGTAGAGGAGCTGCAGCTGCCGGCGTCGGTGACCGACCTGATTCCGCCACGGCCGATGGGTTTCGCCCGGCACCGCGAGCTGTTTCCCCGGAATACGGGACCGATGTTCGATCGCGTCAGCCCCGCCGCGGTGGCGGCTGATTTGGTCGCCGCCAGTCTGCTCGAACCGACCCGGGCGGCCCGTCTGA
>CAUZAY010000170.1:0-9175 GCA_963577695.1 Vicinamibacteria bacterium
GCGGTTGTATCGCGACGCCAAGTCTCTGCAAGTGGTCGAGGGCACCTCCAACGTGCAGAAACTGATCATCGCGGGTATCGCGAGCGGTCACGTCACCAATCGCTGAGGGCAACCAAGGATCGAGACTGTGAAACACTATTTCGACACGATGGACCCGTTCGGCAAGGCGCTGAAACCAGGACGGATCAAGCGCGCAACGGCGAGCGCCGACGCGCTTCGCGAGATTGAGGCTGGTATTGGCGATGCCGTCACGGCCGCCCACGAGGTCGGGTTTCCCACCGAGAAGATCAACAAACGCGGGTGGATGACCGTGTACCAGCGACTCGAGTATCTGGTGGACGCGGGTACCTGGTGTCCCTTGCATACGCTCTACAACCCCCTGGAGAACGAAGAGGGCACCACCAACGTGGTCGATGGAGTGGGACAGATCGACGGCCGCTGGGCGGTGGTCATCGGGTTCGACAACAAGGTGATGGCGGGCGCCTGGCTGCCCGGACAGTCGGAGAACATCCTGCGAGCGACCGATCTGGCCGCACGGTTGCATATTCCACTGGTCTGGTTGGTCAACTGCAGCGGCGCCAAGTTGCCCGAGCAGGAAAAGTTCTACGCCAATCGCCGCGGAGCCGGCACCCCGTTCTACCGCCACGCCGAGTTGGAGCAAGCGGGTATTCCGGTGCTGGCCGGGATTTATGGGACGAATCCGGCCGGCGGGGGATACCAGTCAATCAGCCCGACCATCCTCCTGGCCCACAAGGATGCCAACATGGCGGTCGGCGGGGTCGGCATCGTGTCCGGGATGGCGCCGAAGGGTGGATTCGACACGGCCATGGTCGAAGAGTTGATCGCGAAGGCGAACGAGTTCACTGGGCGTCCTCCCGGTGATGTGGCCACCCACCATGACGCCACTGGGTTCTTCACGCGGGTCTACGACGAGGAGACTGGTGTCCTCGACGGGCTCAAGGACTACATGCGGGCCATGCCTGCCTACGGGTCGACGTTCTTTCAGGCGGCTGACCCGAAGGTCCCCGCGTTTCCAATCGACGACCTATATCACCTGCTGCCGGCGAATCCGAAGGAGGTCTACGACTTCGACGAGATCCTGGCCCGACTGGTGGACGGCAGCGAGCGACTCGAATTTCGGCCCGACTACGGCCCCGAAGTGTTCACCGGCGTATGCAAGATCGACGGACGGCTGGTCGGGTGTATCGGGAATCGTCAGGGGTACCTGGGGAAGGGCTATCCCGAATACGCCGACTATCCCGGCATGGGGGGCAAGCTCTATCGCCAGGGTCTCATCAAGATGAACGAGTTCGTGACCCTGTGCGGGCGCGACCGGCTCCCGATCATCTGGTTTCAGGACACCTCAGGCATCGACGTCGGCGAGCTTGCCGAGAAAGCCGAAGTGCTGGGGTTGGGGCAGGGCCTGATCTACTCGATTCAGCAGACCGATGTCCCGATGATGCTCGTCGTGCTGCGAAAGGGCACCGCCGCCGCCCACTACGTCATGGGTGGTCCCACGGCCAATCGCCACAACGCCTTCAGTCTCGGCACTCCGACCACCGAGATCGAGGTCATGCACGGCGAAACGGCGGCCGTGGCGACCTATGCCCGACGCGCGGCCAAGGAGCAGGCGGCCGGTCGCTCGCTGGATCCGGTCATCGAGAAGATGAACGAACTCGTCGAGCGCTATCACGAGACCTCGCGACCGGCGTATTGCGCTCAGCAGGGGTTCGTAGACGAAGTCGTCAAGCTCACCGAACTCCGACGCTACCTACAGGCGTTCACCGGCGCCGTCTATCAGAACCCGACCTCCATCTGTCCGCGCCACCACATGCTGCTACCGCGCGTCATCCGAGGATAGGCCCAGGCCTCGAATGACTCTCAGTGTCGTGCGGATCTGTCCGACGTGCATGGTGGTGTGTTCAGCCGCGTGAAACAACAACCCACGGACGGTGGACGGCAGCTCGCGGCGACCGACCGGACGGGGCTCTGGAAGCACGTCGTCCGGTATCTCCCTCAGCGTAGTCAGGCAGACGTCGATGCGCGCCATCGTCGCCTCGAAGAGGTCGTCCTTGGCGTGCTGCACTGCGAATTCCGCCTCGCGCCGAAGATACTCAAGCTGGGTCGGGTCGAGCGACTCATGTCGGGCGTAGGTGAACAGGCGATCCAGGCTGCCGGCGATATGTGCGAGGTGGAACCCGACCGACGCCGCCCCGCCCGGAGCGACACGAATCTCCTCCGCCGACGTGTCGCGGGCCAGAGCGGTCAACTCGTTCCGGGCTTGCATGAGCGCAAACGCGACCGGCATGAGTGCGTCCGAATGGCCGTCAATGTGGCCGAGGAGCCACGCTTCAGGTTGGGTGAGCACGGTGCTACGACTCGTTCAGGGGGAGCCTGAGCGCGATCAATCCGGGGACCTCACCGCCGACCGTCAGGGCGATGTATTGCTGCCGGCCCAGCATGTAGGTCATGGGTGCACCAAGCGCGCCGCTCGGGAGATCGAGCGAGGCTACTTCCTCGCCCGTCGTCTTGTCATAGGCGACCAGCCGGGGGGCTCCGTTCGTGCCGCCGGCGACCAGGGCCTGAATCAACAGGGTCTTGGTGAGCAGCGGCCCGGTTCGCCCCCAGTCGCCCCCAAGCGGTGGCAGGTCGAGGTCGCGCAGCATCGGGTGATTACGGATCCGCTCGCCGGTCCCCATCGGGGTCATCCAGGCGTGGTCACCGGTGTTCATGTCGATGGCCGTCATACGCGAATAGGGCGGTTTCCACAGTGGGAGTCCGCGCGGCATCACCGGGCCGGCGGACAGGGATCGGCGGAGATAGCCGAGCGTTGACTGTTCTTCGCCCGGTCCTGGAGGGCTGAGTCCGATGGTGGAATGTGCATTGACCGATGGCACATAGAGATATCCGGTGTCTGGGTCGACCGCGGCTCCCGACCAATTGGCGCCGCCGCCGACCGACGGTCGCATGATGGTGCCGTTGGTCATCTGGGGGGTGAACAGCGGCCCCAGACGGAAGCCGTCGACGGCGGCGACCGCGAGCTGTCGGATCTCTGGTGTGAAGTCCACGAGGTCGTCGACGGAGGTTCCCTGATATTCGAACGGTAACGGTCGGGTGGGGAATGGCTGGGTCGGTGCGGGCTGCTCGCCCTCCAGATCGGTATCGGTCGGCACCTCACGTTCTTCGATCGGCCAGATCGGTTCTCCCGTCACACGATCGAAGGCGTAGACAAACCCCTGTTTACTGACCTGGGCCACCGCCTTGACTTGTCGGCCGTTCACCGTGACGTCGAGCAGATTGGGTGCGGCCGGCAGGTCGTAGTCCCACAGACCATGGTGGACCATCTGGAAGTGCCACTCGCGACGGCCGGTCTCGGCGTCGACCGCCACCAGGCTCTCCGCGAACAGGTTGTCGCCGAGCCGGGCGCCGCCATAGTAGTCATTGGTCGCGGTGCCGATCGGGAGGTAGACGAGGCCAAGCTCGTCGTCGGCGCTCATCAGCGACCAGACGTTCGTGTTCCCCGAGTACCGCCACGAGTCGTTGAGCCACGTGTCGGCCCCGAACTGATCAGGGCTCTGGGGCACGGTGTGAAAATCCCATTTGTGCCGCCCGGTGCGGGCGTCGTAGGCACGCACCCAGCCCGGCGGCGCCTCCTTGGTCAACGCGCGGTCGTTGATGCTCGAGCCGATCACGACGGTGTCGCCGACCACGATCGGAGGAGATTGCGAGCTGATCGGCAGCAGGTTCAACACGTCGAGCTCGCCCCGCGTCGCCCGGGGTAGTCCGTCCATCAGATCGACCCGCCCCTCGGCCCCGAATCCCTCCGCCGGCAGACCAGTCCTGGCGTCCAGGCCTATGAGGAAGCCGTCGCCGGTGCCCCAGAACACGCGCGCCGCGTCGCCACTCTCCCAGTACGCCAGTCCCCGGTGACGCCAGGGGAGCGGCGGGGGAGAACCGGACTCGTAGGCCTTCGGGTCGTGAACCCAGAGTGTCTCGCCGGTGTGCGCATCGACCGCGGCGGCTCGATACAGGGCGGTGGTCAGATAGAGCACCTCGTCGACCATCAGCGGCGTGCCCACCAGGGCTCGGATCGACGGGCGCGAGAAGGACCGTTGCTTGCCGTCCCAGTCCGCCCAGCGCGCCGGATTTTCCTCCGCCAGCAGGTCAAAGACCGTCTCCGCGGACAGCAGTGACTGACCCGTCTCGGTCGACCACGGCAGATGGGTGTCTGCCGTGTCCCACCGCCAGGCGATCTCGAGGGTGGCGAAATTGTCCGCCGTGATCTGTGCGATTGGCGCGTACTTGGTGGCCCCGTTGTCGCCCGAGTGGCTCCGCCAGTCGCCGAACGCGCCATACTGCGCGGCGGCCGGTACGGCCGAGAGGCACAGCACGGCCAGCGTCCCTGGTATCAGTCGGTAGTTCGGTCGCATGATGTGTCTTTTCTGCCTCTTGCGCCCACGGCTGGCGAGTGGCGCGCGGTCACTCCACCCGGTCGAATTTTTGCAATCGTTGACCCACGTTGACCTCGGTCGTGTAGAGGTTGCCCCTGGAGTCGATGGCCAGATTGTGTAGCCGGTAGAACTGTCCGGCGTTCTTCCCGAGGCGGCCGAAATAGTCGCGCACTTCGAGTGAGGCGCGGTCGAGAATCCACACGACGTTGTTGGTGCCGTCCGGAACGAACAACCATCGCTGCTCCGGGTCTTCGGAGAGGGTGACCCCTGATGCCGAGCCGCTTCCCAGGGTCTCTGGGCGGATGAGAGCTTCGGTGACGAACGTCCCGTCCTTCTGAAACACCTGCACCCGGTTGTTGGTGCGGTCGGCGACATAGACCAGGCCGTCGTCGGCGATCGCGACGTCGTGCACGGGGCTCCGGTAGTCACGAATCGGAGCCCCGTCCGGGTCGTACGGCGGGAGCGGCGCGTCGTCCGGCGTGTCGCCATATGCGCCCCAGTGCCGACGGTACTCGCCCGTCTCGGAATCAAACACGATGACTCGCCGGTTCCCGTACCCGTCGGCGATATAGACCTCGTTGGCCTCCGGGTCGACCCGGATCCCAGCGGGGCGCCCCAGGTCCTCGGTGTCGTTGCTGCCGTCGCTCTCGCCGGCCCGTCCGATCTGCAGGAGGAACTCGCCGTCCGCGGTGAACTTCAGGACATGGGCGTCCTCGGCGGCGTTCCCACCGATCCAGACGTGCCCCTCGTGGTCGACATGGATACCGTGTTCACTGGACGGCCACTCGTACCCGTCGCCCGGACCACCCCAGGAGCGTAGGACCGTGCCGTCGACGTCGAGCTCGATCACCGGCGGCGCGGGCACGCAGCACATGCCTTCTTCGCCGCGTTGTCTGGCGTCGAGGGTCGCTGGTCGGTGCAGGACCCAGACATGATCCCCTTCGTCGACCGCGACCCCAGACACCTGGCCCAGCATCCAGTTGTTCGGCAGCTCGCGGGCCCAGAACGGGTCCACCCGAAACCGCGGGACGTCAGACGCGCCCGGCGAGACCGCGGTGGTCGTGGCGCTGGCGGTGGTCTCCTCGGCTGCCTCCGGTTGTGGGTCGTCGGCGCAGGACACAACGAACAGTGGGAGAAGGAGGCCAACCAAGAAGCGGAGGTGCGCTGGTCGCGTCGCCATGGCGGCACGATACACTATAATTCCATAGCTACGAAAACGATCGAACGCGGGACGCCGCACAGTTACGCGCCTCGCTCACCAGGAGAACTTGAAATGAGGCTGTTCCTGACCGTCGTCGCCCTGGTCTCGCTCGTTGCGCCGGCCTCCGCTCAGCTCGCGGTGCCCGACGAGGCCGGACTGGTCTACGGGCACGTGCACCTGAACGTCTCCGACATCGACGAACACGAGCGCATCTGGGTCGAGCACTTCGGAGGGGTCGCGTTCCAGAAGGGGCGCGTGCGCGGGGTCTGGCTCCCGGGCACCCTGGTCGCGTTCACCGAGCGAACGCCCACCGGAGGGTCGCAGGGGTCGGTCATGGATCACTTCGGGGTCAAGGTGCGTGACACCGGCAAGTGGCTTGAGAAGTGGAAGGCGGCCGGCTACACCGTTGATTCCGAGTTCACCGGAGCCGAGGGACAGCACAACGGGTATGTGACATTGCCAGACGGCGTGCGGGTCGAGCTACAGGAAGACCAGATGCTGCCGGTGGAAGTGGTGGGCTATCACGTCCACTACTTCACGCCGGAGTTCGAGTCACTGCTCGACTGGTATGTGGACGTGTTCGGTCTCGAGAAGCTACCCCGCGGCCGCATCGAGACCACCACGAACGTCCCCGGTATGAACATGAGCTTCGGGGGCACCCAGGGCGGCCACGTGCCCAGCGCGGGCCGCGCGATCGATCACGTTGGCTTCGAGGTGGATGATCTCAAGGCGTTCATCGCGCGGCTCGAGGCGAAGGGGATCGAGTTCGACCGCGGTTATAGCGAACTGCCCGAGGAGGAGCTGAAAGTCGCGTTCCTCACCGACCCGGCCGGCACCCGGATCGAACTGACCGAAGGCCTGGATCAGTACTGACTCGGGGCGGCGCCGCGAGCCCCCGCACGGACGCTCCGCGGGTACCGCGGACGTATCCAGGACGTATTAGAGAGCCCCGGGAGCAGATCCCTCGTGCCCAGATACACGTGACCGTCGTGTTGACACCGCGTCTCATAAAGATGTATATACAACTAATGAATCCCAAGACCCAACGCGTGGCCGCGACGATTCGGGATGCGTGTCTTGGTCGCCGCGTCCGACAGCTCGGTCGCGCGGTCAGCGGGATTTACAACGAGGCACTTCGTCCGGTGGGGTTGACGATTAGCCAGGTGAGCATCTTGACCGCCGTGGCCTGCCGCGAACCCGCCAGCCCAGGCGAAGTCGCCAAAGGGCTGCGTCTCGACAAATCGACCCTGAGTCGAAACTTGGATCGGATGGTGGCGGCCGGGTGGGTGACGGTGCTCGGTGGACGTCCCCAGACGCTGGGAATCACGCGAGCCGGCGAGCAGCTTCTGACCCAAGCCTTTCCGTTGTGGGAGGCTGCCCAATCGCGGGTCGAGGCGGCGCTTGGACGCGAGCGCGTGTTCGCGATCAGTCGGAAGGGCGATCGGCTGGCACAGACCGGCTAGGACGTGTTGTGGGCGAGGCCGTCGTGGCCTCATTAAAAATTGGTGCCGAGGGCGGGGTCTGCCTCAACATGCTGACCCACCGGCGGCTATCTGGATGACCGGGAGGCGTCCCAAAGGGTCTATTGGGGTCCTCCCGGTTCCCTTCAGCTTTTCGATTTGTCCGGTGTTTTCCGCTTGAGTCCTCCTACCTGAACCGACTCAAAATCCCGTGGAACTTAGCTCCGTGTGGTTCGACCCCCACCTCCGGCACCAATTCCGCCGGAGTTTGCACATTGTTTGCACTTGACGCACGAATGGGGGCAACCGGTGGTGGCGGTTTCCCCCTATGTTTGTTGCCCGACGTGACTGTCTCCGGTTTGGGGCAGGTATGATACCGAATCATGGTGGCAGGATGGTTCGCGACAGGGGCGGCGTTGTGTGGGCTCGGGGTCTTGCTGGGGGCGTTCGGCGCGCACGGCCTTCGCGACAGACTGACGGCCGACATGCTGGCGGTCTACGAGACCGGGATCCGATATCACCTGAGCCACGCCCTCGGGCTGCTGGCCGTGGCCTGGGCCGCGTCCCGATGGCCGAACGCCTGGACCGGCTCGGCCGGCTGGTTCTTTGTGGCCGGGATTCTTATTTTTTCCGGCAGCCTCTACCTCCTGGCCCTGACCGGGATCCGATGGCTCGGCGCGATCACGCCGATCGGCGGCCTCTGCTTCATCGCCGGCTGGGCTGCCCTCGCGGTCGGCGCGCTCCGTTCCGGTTAGGTTTCCTGGCGAGGCGTCCGTGTGGCGGCGTTGCTTCGTCAGTCACATGCCGCCTGCATGCTCCCTCGACCTTTTCAGACGGGGCTGCGCCACGAACCCCACGCGGCCGCTCCGCGGGGACTCCGAGAGCCCCACTCCGCGGCCGCGGGGCGCGCATCGTCGCGCGCCTCGCCCCTTGCCAGCCCATCACATCCGAGCGGGCGGTGGGAGCGGGCATTTCGATCCGCGAACCGTCGGAGACGAGCCGGGAAGCCGTGCCGCCGCCGGCGCGGACCGTGCGCGGGCGCGGAGTTTTACCGCCGGGTCCGGGATCAGCTATGAGCCCGCTTTTCCCCGGGTGCAGGGATCAGGCACTCCGCTAGCCCGCGCGAAGCGATCTGAGGGCCAAGGTGAGGAGAGCTAGGCTCGTCGACCGGTTCTCGGATCGAGATGCCCGTCCCGCCGCACGAGCGCACCGTCCTGGGCAGAACACTGCCGTGACTGAGACGTTTCCTCAGGAGAATCCGCACGGCGTCTTCCGGTTGCCGCGGCCCTGGGGCGGGCCGCGCTACGCGGTCACCCTTCCAGATGCTCGCGGAAGAATTCCAGGGTGCGCGGCCACGCCTCTTCTGCGGCCCGAAGATTCGCGCCCTCACGGTCGTCCTGCGCGCGGAGGAAGCCGTGTCCGGCGCCGGCGTAGATGTTCGGTTCGAAGGATTGGCTATCGGCCATCGCCTCCTCCGCGCGCGGGATGGTCGCATTGACTCGCTCGTCGTCTCCGCCGTAGTGGCCCAGCACCGGCGCGGCGATCTGGGCAAACTCGTCTGCCGACTCCGGCGAGGTTCCGTAGTAGACGACGGCCGCATCAAGTGCCGGTTGGGAGGCGGCGTAGGCGAAGCTGGACGTGCCGCCCCAGCAAAAACCAACCGACCCGAGGCGACCGTTCCCGGCGGGGATGTCGAGCGCATAGAGTCGGACGGCGTCCAGGCGGCGAGCACGTTCGTCCGGTTCCAGCGTCCGGATGGTGGCGACCACCGTGTCCCGCTCCCCCAGCGACGCGGTGCCTCCACCGTCCGGCCCCATGCCTGAGAGCAGGTCCGGCGCCACGGCGATGAATCCTTCGGCCGCGAACTGGTCGGCTACGCCCCGGACCCAATCGGTCAGCCCGAAGATTTCGTGAATGACCAGTATGATGGGCGCGGGGCCGGCCCGCTCCGGATAGACCACCCACGTGCTGACCGGTACGTCGCTGCCCGGTAGCGTGACGTCGACCCACTCGCCGTGGCGCGGTGAGCTGTTCAGGCGATCCGGCGCGGTGGCCTCGGTTGG
>CAUZAY010000171.1:0-9149 GCA_963577695.1 Vicinamibacteria bacterium
ACAGATTGTTTCCGACGCGTAACGCCTGGCGTGCCCACGACGCCCTGTAGGGCCAAGCGTATCTGTGGCCCCTCACCGGCTCGCTGTTCATTTTCGTGGGCTGCTCTGGTGGTGGCCGCAGCGCTGCTGGCCCTCACAGGACTCGACTTCCCGGCGCTCTCGGAACTGAGCAGCCCGCACTACATCGAGGTGTTCGGCCAGTAAGGGTTTTCGGGCGGGGCGCCAGCCTGGACGGCGTTGCTTCCTCGGTCACAAACCACCTGTCTGCTCCCTCGTCGCGCCTTGCTAGTCCGTCACACGCGGTGCGTGAAGTCTCGGGCAGGAAACGGTCACGCGCAGCTGAAGGCCGTAGCAAGGGCCTTTAGGCCCGCTGAACGATCAGCGCCCCTGAAGGGGCTTGCTACGATGCCACGGTCGCCGTTTCCTCAGGAGCCGGGCGCCCCGCCCGAAACCCATTGGCCGTCCGCCGGTAGGCTAGTCTGGGTAGAGGCCGCGCCGGTCGTTGACCCGAAGGCGCACGATGTCGGCGATCATGTGCAGTGAGTCGCGCACCGGTCGCACCCGGCTGGACGGGTCGTTGACCCAGGTGACGGGCACCTCGACCACGCGGCATCGTAGCTTCCTGGCGATCCAGAGCAACTCGACATCGAACGAAAAACGAGTCATCCGCTGCCGGGCGAAAATCTGCTGTGCCGCCTCCGCCCGAAAGCACTTGAACCCGCATTGCGTGTCATACAGGTCCGGCACCGCGGCACGGCGTACGATCTGATTGAACACTCGGCCCATGGACTGCCGCCACCAGGCTTGACGCACGCGCACATCGGAATCTGGCAGCGCCCGCGAACCGATCGCCACATCGGCGCCGCCGTCGATCGCGTCGATCAATTGCTCGACATCCGCGATCGGCGTCGACAGGTCTGCGTCCGAAAACAGCCGATAGCGGCCGCGGGCGGCCAGCATGCCGCGACGGACCGCGTAGCCTTTTCCTCGATTGACTTCGTGGTGGAGGACCACCAGCGCCGGCCACTCGCGGGCCAGCCCGCGCGCCAGCTCCAGTGTCCCGTCGCGGCCACCGTCCACCACCACGATCACCTCGCTGTCGAAGCGGCGACCGTCCAGAAAGTGCCGTAATTGTGTCAGGGTCGGGCCCAGCCGTCCGACCTCCTCGAAGGCGGGAATCACGACGCTAAGATGCACGGGACCCTCGGTCACGGTCGGCTGTGGGAAGCATCACGAGCGGTCATCGAGAGCACATCATCTCATGGTGTCTCCACCCTGTCGGACGACCAGTCGTCTCAGATTCCGAGTGCAGCAAAGTGATCGCGGATGAGTGGTGCAACACCGGCTGACGAACGGCATCCGGTTCGGAGGCGCGCGGGATGGGTCGCTTCGAGGGTTCATCAACGGGACAGACTCAGGATTTTGACCAGTGTCCTAAGACGTCACGATTGGCGCTGACGCAGTTGCGCCAGGTACTCGCCTGTTGTCTCTTGTCTCAGAATTTCACAGTCCCAGCCTGCGGTCGCCGCGTGCTCGCGCAATGTGCCTGGCTCTACGAGCAGCCAGTCGGAGGACGTCCCCGACTCCGATTTGAATTCGAGGTAAAGGCGACTCACCCCGATGTAACGGCCGGCCTGTCGATTCCTGTCGTGGTACGCGAGGTGGACCGACTCGTCCGTCATGCGCACGTCTGTCGAGTGAATCAACAGCTTCCCACTTGGCGACACCAGCGTTTGGGCATGCTTCAGAAATCGATCGAGTCCGTCGAGGTGTTCGACCATCCCGACTCCATGACCAAGCAGCAACAGCGTGTCGAAGAGTCCTCCATTGAAGACAGTCAAGTCCGCCTGCCTCGCATCAAGTACGCCGCGCTCGCTCATGACGGCGATAGCCGCGCGACTGACATCGACCGCCGTCACCGGAAGGCCACGCTCCTGAAGCGGCAGGGTATGGAGGCCGCTGCCGGCCCCGCCATCGAGCACATGACCAGTGCAGGCATCCAAGGCAGCTGCCTCGATTTCCGAGAATTCGCCCCGGGCTCGAAAGAACGCTGTCATCGGCAACGGCACGACCAGGCCGTCATCACGACAGAGAAGCAGCTCGGCGTCCTGCTCGCCTCCGAAGAAGGCGGACAATGCAGCGCCAAACGGGCTCATCGCTTCCGCGTTCATCGCCATAGGTGCCGTGGGGGTGCCGGCGACCGACCAGGGTCAGTGGGGTCCTGGGGGGTCGGGTACCGGCTGGATGACCGGGCGGGGCGGAGACGTCCGGAGTCAGCGCGCCGCGGCTGACTCATCTTCCGTTTTTTCGGGTTCGACCGCGCCTAATTCGCGCAGTACGTCGGCGGTATTTCCGGCCGGGGCCCGGTCGGCCAGTATGGAACTTCGTTCACGCCCGGCCGCTGCAGCGGTGGCGAGTTGCAGGGGGGTGCGCCCGCTCCCGTTCTCCAGGTTCAGGTCGGCGCCCTCCTCGACCAGCAGCCGCACCACGGTCGTGAAGTTGAGCTGGGCCGCGGCATGGAGAGCGGCGCCGCCACGCGCGTCGGTCTGGTTGACGTCGGCGCCGAACTCGACCGCGACCCGAACCGCCTCCAGGGCTTTTTGCTCTTCGTCATTCGGCTCGCCCGCCGAGCCCAGGAAGAAGCGTCCTTTGTTGGCCGGGCCGCGAAGTGCCGCGAGAAGCGGCGGCACGAACCCGCCAACGTTGTGCGGCGCCCCGACGCCGCCGGCGCGCTCGAACACCGGTCGCCACAATTCGTGGGTGGTCAACCGTGGGTCGGCACCGGCCGCCACCAGGTCTCGCATGATGTTGGCCTCACGAAAGTACGCCGCCAGCCAGTAGGGTGTCGCGCTCACGAGCGCCGGGTTGAACGCCCAGTCTTGACTGGTCCGCCTCAACGGGGTGCCGGTCTCGAGCCGCATGTCGGGGTCGGCTCCGTGTTTCAGCAGTGTTTCGACGAGCCGTTCATCGCCCCGGAGCGTCGCCGCGTGCAACGCGGTGTACCCGGCGCCGATGGCGTTCGGGTCGGCCCGCTGCTCCAACAGGTACGCCGCGAACAGCCCTTGCCCGCTGTGCGCGGCCACCACGAGCGGGGTAGCGCCGGTCGGCGCGGGATCGTCGACACTCGCGCCCGCATCGAGGAGCAGCGTCGCCGACTCGATGTCGCCATGTCTGGCCGCAAACAGGAGCGGGGTGAACCCGCCACGGTTCCACATCATCCCCTGGTCGTATTGCGACGCGTTCGTATTGGCATGCATCAGCCGCGGCCGATCCTTCGAGCGCGCCGCCACGTCGGCGCCCTGCTCGATGAGGACGGCCACCACGGCGTGGTGCCCTTGAGCGACCGCCCACATGAGGGCGGTCTGACCGCGCGTCGTCTCCGACGCGTTGACCTCGGCACCAGCCGCCAGCAACGCGTTCACCGCGTCGACGCTCCCGGTGCGCGAGGCGGTCATGATCGGTGTCTCACCCTCGGGTAACGCGACGTTCGGCCGAGCCCCTGCCGCGAGGAGGCGCGCCACCATGGGGGCGCTGCCGTTGTCAGCCGCGAGCCACAGGGGGGTGGCCCCCAGTTCGTTGGACACACTGACATCGGCGCCGGCGTCAATCAGAAGGTCGGCAATCGCCAGACTGTCGCGGAACGCCGCCCAGTGCAGCGCCGTGGCACCGTCGGGTTGCGCCGCATCCACATCGGTCGCCTCGCCAAGCAGCGCCGCGACCGCGTCGGGGTCCTCCGACTTCACCGCGGCAATGAGCGGAAGGTCGTCGATCTCCAGTCCGAGTGGCCGAGCATGTGCCGGCGTGGGCCAGGCGGCCAGCCCCGCACACAGCGCGATCGTCACGAGGACACCCGTGGACGGCATGGTGAAGCGACAAGAGCACGTGGCGGATGTTTGCAGAGGCATCGACGTCGTCTCCCTGAGCGCGACCCGGTGGGGTCCCAGCACGGCCGATTGGATCCGATCCTACCGCAGCCGATCGCGATTGACAACGGACGACGTCTGCGGCGACACTACCCTGTCTCGGACTGTAGGTTGATGACGACCCTGTAGAAAGGTCGGTCAGTGGGCAGACATGTATGCGCGGTCGGAGCGGCGGTCGTGGCGGTGGCCACTTGGGCCTCGCTCGCCCCCCAGGCCGCCGGGCAACGGCCGGGCGTGGAGCCCTCGGCGACCGCTGTCTCGCCACAGCGCGCCCTGGTTGATCAGTACTGCGTCACCTGTCACAACGGCGACTACGTCAACGGCACCGATGAGCCCCGATCGCTCCTGATCTCGCAACTGCGCGCCGTGGGCCTGGCGCTGGATGACGTGAACGTCGACAATGTCGCCGAAGATCCCGAGATCTGGGAGAGCGTGGTGCGCAAGCTGCGGGTGGGCGCCATGCCGCCGCAGCCGCGACCCCGCCCTAACAAGGCACGCTATGACGGCTTTCGACGCTGGCTCGAGGACGAGCTCGACCGCGCCGACGCAACCAACCCCAATCCCGGCCGTACCCAAGCATTTCACCGACTGAATCAGACAGAGTACGGCAACGTGATTCGGGACCTGCTGGACCTCGACATTGATGTCGCCGAGTGGATTCCAGCCGATTCCCCAGATCGGTATGGGTTCGACAACAACGCTGGCGCGCTCTCTCTCTCCCCGGCCCTCTTCGGGCGCTACGTCTCTGCTGCCCGAAAGATCAGCCGACTGGCGATCGGCAGAGCGCCGGCTGGTGGCACGGTCATCAAGACCTACGAGGTACCGCTCCGACGGGTGCAGGACACACAGCAGAGCGAAGATTTGCCGTTCGGGTCGCGTGGCGGGACGGCGATGCGACATCACTTCCCCGTGGACGGCGAGTATCTGATCAAGCTACGGCTGCGCACCAACTATGTCGGCTACGTGCGTGGAATTGACCAGGCCCACGATGTCGAGATTCGGCTGGACGGACAACGCCTCCGGAAGTTCACGTTTGGGGGCGAAGCGCCAGGCATGCCGGCCCCGATGAGTTTCGCGGGCAACGTGCGTGGCGACGACGTGTGGGAGTCCTACACGCTGCATGCCGACGATGGCATCGAGGTGCGCATCAACGTACCCGCCGGGCCACACCTGATTGCCGTCTCGTTTCCACGTGAGATCTGGGAAGAAGACGGTGTGTTGCAGCCCCGGCAGACCGGTTTCGCGTTGGCCGTCGACGACATGCCGGACAGCAATCCCGCGTTGGACAACGTGCAGATCAGCGGGCCCTACACCGTGGATGGACCGGGACAAACGCCCACGCGCCGGAAGGTGTTCACCTGCACCCCGGCCACCGTGGCCGACGAGGTGCCGTGCGCGACCGACATCCTGTCAACGCTGGCGCGGCGCGCCTATCGACGTCCCGCGACCGACGCGGACGTGGGCACGCTTCTTGGGTTTTTTGAGGCCGGTCGAGCCGGAGGCAGTTTCGACGAGGGCATCGGCTTTGCGCTCGAGCGATTGCTGGCAGACCCGGAATTCCTGTTTCGTATTGAAAACGACCCAGTGGACGGCCAGCCCGGTATGACCTATGCGCTGCGCGACGTGGAACTGGCCTCACGGCTCTCGTTCTTCTTGTGGAGCAGCATCCCGGACGACGAATTGATGTCGACGGTGGAGAACGGCACCCTTGGCACGCCGGGGGTGCTCGAGCAACAGGTGCGACGGATGCTGGCCGACCCCCGGTCCAGGTCGCTGGTGGACAACTTCGCCGGTCAGTGGCTGCATCTGCGGAATATTCAGGGCGCCTACCCCGATCCGATTGCGTTCCCGGATTTCGACGAGAATCTGCGTGAGGCGTACCAGATGGAGACCGAGCTCTTCATCGAGAGCCTGATACGCGATGACGAGAGCCTGCTCGAGTTGCTGAGCGCGGACTACACGTTTGTCAACGAACGCCTGGCTCGGCACTACGGCATCCCCAACATCTATGGCAACCGGTTCCGGAAGGTCACGTTCGAACCGGGCGAGCGCGCCGGGCTGTTGAGTCACGGCAGCTTGATGACGGTGACCTCGTATCCAAACCGGACCTCGCCGGTCTTGCGCGGCAAGTGGGTGCTTGAAAACCTCCTAGGCGCTCCCCCGCCGGAGCCTCCTCCCAACGTGCCGACGTTGGAGGAAAAGAACGAGGAGGGTGAACCACTCTCCATGCGTCAGGCGATGGTGCAGCATCGGGAGAATCCGGCCTGCGCGGTGTGCCATACTGCCATGGACCCGATCGGCTTCTCGCTCGAGAATTTCGATGCGATGGGCGCGTGGCGCGAATTGAGCGAGGACGGCACGCCGATCGACGCCTCGGGCACCCTGCCGGACGGTGGTACCTTCACCGGACCGACCGGCCTGCGCGATCTGCTGCTGGACCGCCCTGACGACTTCGTTGGGACCGTGACCGAAAAACTGATGGGATACGCCCTGGGGCGTGGGCTCGAGTATTACGACGCCCCCACCGTGCGCAAGATCGTTCGCGAAGCGGCCAGCGACGACTACCGCTGGTCATCCATCATCCTCGGGATTATAAAGAGCAGCGCGTTTCAGATGCGGAGAACCGACTCATGATGATCACCAAGAAGGCTATCCCCAGACGGACGGTGTTGCGTGGCATTGGCGCCGGCCTGGCGCTTCCGCTGCTCGACGGCATGGTCCCGGCGTTCGCCGCTATCCGTAACAGCGCCGCCAACCCGGTGCGCCGGTTCGGCGTCGTCTATGTGCCGAACGGGATGGCCATGAAGCACTGGACGCCCGACGGCGAGGGCACCGGCTTCGAGATCACGCGGCTGCTGGATCCAATCGCCGCGTATCGTGATCAGATGACCCTGCTGACCGGTCTGAACGGCGTGCCCAGCAACGCTGGCGTGCATGCCAGTGCGGCCACTCGTTTTCTGACCGGGGTCACCCCGGCCCGCACCGAGTCGAACCTGCGAGCGGGCATCTCCGTCGACCAGTTGCTGGCTCGCGAGTTCGCGAAACACACGCAGCTCGGCTCACTTGAGCTCGCGCTGGATAGCCGTGACGTCTCAGGGTCGTGCGACGTCGGCTTCAGTTGCACCTATACGAACACCATCTCGTGGCGCAACGAGACCACCCCGCTGATGGGTGAGAACAACCCGCGTGCGGTGTTCGAGCAGCTCTTCGGCGACAGCGGGTCCACCGACCCGGCCGCGCGTCTGGCTCGGATGCAGAAGGACCAGAGCATTCTCGACTCGGTCACCGAAAAGATCGATTCGCTCCAGAGCGGGCTTGGCGCGTCCGACCGACTCCGGGTCAACGAGTATCTCGACGCGGTGCGCGACATCGAGCGCCGCATCCAGATGGCCGAGGCCCAGAGCGATCGCGAGCTCCCGGAGGTGGACCAGCCGGCCGGTGTGCCGGCAACGTATACCGAGCACGCCAAGCTCATGTTCGACCTCCTGCTGCTGGCGTATCAGACCGACCTGACCCGGGTCAGCACGTTCATGCTGGCGCGCGAGATCAGCGGCCGGACATACCCGGAAATCGGGGTACCTGACTCGCATCATCCGACCTCACACCACCGGGACGACCCGACCCTCTACGAGAAGGTCGCGAAGATCAACACGTTCCACCTCACGTTGTTCTCGCATTTCCTCGAGAAAGCGCGGGCGACACCAGACGGAGACGGCACGTTGCTCGACCACATGGTCATGCTGTACGGCGCCGGGATGTCCGACAGCAACCGCCACGACAACAAGGGCCT
This sequence comes from Vicinamibacteria bacterium, assembly GCA_963577695.1. Taxonomy (GTDB): domain Bacteria; phylum Acidobacteriota; class Vicinamibacteria; order Vicinamibacterales; family UBA8438; genus UBA8438. The sequence continues at coordinate 7,714 of CAUZAY010000171.1, forward strand.
GCCACTCGTCATGGTGGGTGGAGGTTCGGGTCATCTCAAGCCGGCCGGACACATCCGGTATGCCGAGCGCACACCGATCAGCAACCTGCACCTCACCATTCTCGACAAGATGGGGGTGCCGGTCGACCAGATGAGTGATAGCACCGGCAAGCTGGAGCTGCTCAGCGTCGGCTAGCCGCGGGCAACGTGAACTCGCCGGGCGGGACATCCATCCCTCGCGGCATCACCCTGAGGCCCGGCACTCGTGCCGGGCCTTTTCTTTGAGTCGGCGGAGACGAGTCATGAGCTATCGACTACGCAAGATACTGGGAGTTGGGGTCGTCGCCGGGGCGCTGGTCGTGACCTCGGGTTGCGAGGATGGGATGCCCTCCGATGGCGCCGTGACGGGCGAAGTCGACATCGATGGCGACGATATCGGCGGGGTCGTCACCAGTGCGGACGGTCCGGAAGCTGGCGTCTGGGTCGTGGCCGAGACCACCGACCTCCCGACGCGCTTCATTCGCATCGTGGCGACCGACGACGAGGGTCGGTATGTCCTCCCGGATCTGCCGGACGCCACGTACGAGGTGTTCGTGCGTGGGTATGGTCTGGTCGACTCGCCCCGGGTCTCGGCCGCGCCGGGGCAGCAGCTCGACCTCGACGGTGTCGTGGCGCCGGACGCACAAGCCGCGGCCCAGGTCTACCCCGCCGCCTGGTGGCTCTCGATGGTCGAGCTGCCAGAGGGTGAACACACCCAGCAGGCCCTCGGCAGCAGCGTGACCGGATGCCTGAGTTGCCACCAGATCGGCAATCTGGCCACCAGAGAAATTCCCGGTGACATCCTCCGCGAGTCTGATTCGCATCTGCAGGCGTGGGACCGGCGCGTGGCCATGGGACCGATGGGCTCCGCCATGGCGAGTGCATTCGGACGGCTCGGGGACCAGCGCGCGATGTTCGCCGACTGGACTGACCGTATCGCCGCGGGTGAATCGCCCACCCAGACCCCATCTCGCCCCACCGGGATCGAACGCAACGTGGTCGTGACCCTGTGGGACTGGGGCACCGAAACCGACGGGCGCACTGACAGCACGGCCTCTGACGTGCGGGACGCAACCGTGAACGCCAACGGGCTCGTCTACGGTGTCGTGCAGCCTAGCGACATTCTGACCGTGCTCGACCCGGTCACCCATACGGCGAGCGTCATCGACATCCCCTCGAGCGGCCCGACCATCCAGGATCAGACACCGGCGTCGCCCTACTGGGGCAACGACCCGGTCTGGGCCCGCCAGGCCGACCCCCGCAGCGTGGCGATGGACGCGGACGGTCGTGTCTGGCTCACGGGCCGCGTCCGCGCGGCCGACGCGCAGCCGGCGTTCTGCACTGATGCGTCGAACCGGTTCGCCGCGCACTTCCCCGTGCCGCGCGGCTCTCGCCAGGTGTTCATGTATGACCCCGAG
>CAUZAY010000172.1:0-9145 GCA_963577695.1 Vicinamibacteria bacterium
CTTGCCGGCGCGCCGAGGTACCGGATGCGGACGAGCATGTCCGTATCGGTGGTCGCCAGTTGCACCTCCACGTCGCGATAGTAGGTGCCGTCGTCGGCTTCGAACACGCCGCGTACGGCGGCGTCGATGGCCTGGACGACCTCGTCGCGCAGCGACTCGTGAAAGCCGACGTAGTCGACCGTACGAAGGGTCAACTTCGTGAGCAGCGGCAAGTAACGAGCCGCGCACGGCAGTGTGACATCGAGGCGCAGCGACGACATCGGCGACTGTGGTTCCGCGTCTGACATACTGGGTCGAATTCTACAGTGAAATTTGGCGGAACAACGCCCTGGCCTGTCCACAGTCGTGCGCAATCTGCGCCCGCAAGGCGTCTCCATCCGGGAACGCCACCTCGTCGCGTAACCGCTGGACGAAGGCCACTTTGATGTCGAGGCCGTACAGGTCTCGATCGAGATCGAAGATATGCGACTCCACCACCGGTCCGGGCGACACGCGCGCAAACGTCGGACGCAGGCCCACGTTGGTCACCGCGGGATGGATGTCACCAGCAATGAGTACCGCCGTGGCGTACACGCCGTGGGGCGGAAACAGCTCGTTGTCGGTGTCGAGATTCGCGGTCGGGAATCCGAGCTGGCGGCCACGATGCTCTCCATGCGCCACCGTCCCCCTGAGCATGTAGTGATGCCCGAGCAACGCGCCGGCCTCGTCGACCCGCCCGTCGGCGATCAGTCGTCGCACCCGGGTGCTGCTGACGACGAACTCCCGGTATCTGACTGGGTCGATCTTCTCGGCGCGGAAGCCATACCGTCCACCGAGGTCACGCAGCCGCGAGAAGTTTCCGGCCCGATCGTGTCCGAACAGAAAGTTGGCGCCGACCCAGACCTCGGCCACTCGCAGCCATTCCACGAGGACAGTGCGGACAAACATCTCGGGGTCCCAGCGAGAGAGCTCTTCGGTGAACCGGACCACGGCCACCCCGGCCATCCCGGCGTCGGCCAGCACATCGAGCTTCTGCCGGCTGGTCATCAGCAACGGTGGCGCTTTGTTGGGACGGACCACGCGGGACGGATGGGGATCGAAGGTCAGTACGGCCGCCGTGACGCCGCGCTCGTCGGCCCGGCGTCGTACACGGTCGATGATCTTCGCGTGCCCGCGATGGACCCCGTCGAAGTTGCCCAGCGCGAGTACCGGCTGATGCCAGCCAGTGGGCAGCGGATCGTCCGGAAAGTGAATGATGTCGACCCGGTCTGGGTCGTGAGCGTGTTGTGTCATCGACAAACCCCTAATGATACGCCACGTTCCCGAGGACGCTGCGCGAGCCCGGCGAGCCCCAGCGTTCGGAAATACGATTGACAGGGGTTTTCGGGCGAGGCGTCCGTCTCCTGACGAAACGGCGGCCGTGGAATCGTAGCAAGCCCCTTCAGGGGCGCTGATCGACGAAGCAACGCCGCCAGGCGGACGCTTCGCTCAAAACCTAAAGGTCGACGACCAGACCGTCGTGCGCCAGGGTGACGCCGGGGGGGAGCGAGGCGCAGGTCTCAGCGTGGGGAAGGTCGTGGCACATGTGGGTGAAGTAGGTCTGTCGGGCGCCGATGCGGGCGGCGGTCTCGACCGCTTCGCTCAGCGAAAAGTGGGTCGGATGTGGACGGTGGCGCAGCGCGTCGAGCACGAGCACATCCAGTCCATCAAGCATAGCCATCGAGGTCTCCGGGATCCGGCTGCAGTCTGTTAGGTAGGCGAAGTTGTTCACGCGGTACCCGAGTATCGGATGCGTGCCGTGGAAGAGCGGCACCGGCACCACGCTGGAGGGGCCGATCGAGAACGGGCCGGTGACCTCCACCAGGCGGAGCCGAGGCAAACCGCCGCCGCGAGGCGACGCAGGGTCCCACGCATAGGCGAACACACGCCGGAGTGCGGCCAGGGTGGACGCGTCACCCAGGCAGGGAATCGCGGCCGGCTGCCGGAAGTTGAACGGTCGGACGTCGTCGAGACCCATGATGTGGTCGGCGTGATAGTGCGTGAACAGAATCACGTCCAGACCGGTGATGCCGTAGGTGAGCGCCTGGGTGCGAAAATCCGGGGTCGTATCGACCAGGACCCGTGTGGCGTCGGACAACTCGAGATAGATGGACGGCCGCCAGCGACGGTCGAGAGGGTCGTTCGACTGACAGGTCTCGCAGTTGCACCCCACGACCGGCACTCCCGATGATGTTCCGGTGCCAAGAAACCTGACCCGCATCTCGTGCCTCCCCAGCCGTCACGGCGTGACGATCGAGTCAGCCCCCGGGTCGGCCTTCTTGGCGTCAATGAACCGCATACGCAGTTCGTAGAGCACTTGGGTCAGGAAGCGCTCTTCGTCCGGGGTCAGGTTGCCCTTGGTTTTCTCGGCCAGCACGCTCAGCAGATCGAGCATGTGCCCCGACGCCTCCAGATTGGGCGGCATTTTCTGGCCGGTGGTCGATTCGGCCACGTCGCCGAGATGGACGGCGGCCGTCGTGGCGAGCGAGACGACCAGCGCGTTGAACGAGATTTCAGGTTGATCTGCCATACGTCCTCCCGGACCGAAGCCCGGATGCTAGCATACGGGCTTCGGCCGGCGCCGCTCTCATGACGAAACTCCCCCCGCCCCCTGTGTCCGCCGCGCACGAGACTGCTGGTGACCGTTTCGAGCGCCTCGTGCAGCTGATGCGCGCACTCCGCTCGCCCGAGGGGTGCGCGTGGGACCGCGAGCAGACGTTGGAGACGCTGCGACCGTTCGTACTGGAAGAGGCCTACGAGGTGGTCGATGCGATCGACCGGGGCGACCCCACCGCCCTGTGTGATGAGCTGGGTGACTTGCTGCTCGAGGCGGTGTTTGTGGCGCAGATCTGTGCCGACGAGGGCCACTTTACGATTGCCGACGCCGCCGACGCGATCAACGCGAAGCTGGTGCGTCGGCATCCGCATGTGTTCGGCGATGGTGTGACCGCCGACGGCCCGATCTTGTCTCCGCGTGAGGTCAAGGAACAGTGGGAGCAGATCAAGACGCGCGAGCGTGCCGGAAAGCCGACCCGCGAGACCCTGCTGGACGGGATTCCCGTGTCGTTGCCGGCCCTGTTGCGTGCCGCGCGTATCGGCGCCCGCACCGCCAACGTCGGGTTCGACTGGGACCACGCGGCCGACGTGTTGAAGAAGGTCGACGAAGAGATGACCGAGCTGAAGGAGGCGATGGCGGCCGCCGATGCCGATCACGTTGAAGAAGAGCTGGGTGACCTGCTCTTCACCGTGGCCAACCTCGCCCGTAAGCTCCGGATCGACCCGGAGTCGGCGCTGCGCGCCGCGAACAACAAGTTCACACGCCGGTTCCGTGCGGTTGAGCAGCGACTCACGGCCGACGGGCGGTCGCTGCACGACGCCACCAGCGACGAGCTGGAGCGCGAGTGGCAGGAGGTGAAGCGGACATCTCCGGCTGGCCCGACCCCGGACACACCCTGACGGGCTGTGTTCTTGCCGGGGTGTCGGTCGGGTCGAGACGCCGGGTTGACCAAGACCGGACGGTCGGTCTCGCGAGAGCGCGACAGATGCTCATTTCATATTGGGAATCACGCGGTCGGCAATGCTGAGCGCTTCTGGACTGAACTCGTAGCCGATAGCCTCCGCCCGGCGTGGAAACAGCGCGAACTGGACCCGCCGCGGGAACTCGACCGGCAGGTCTACCGGCGGAATTCCGGAGAGCACCTTCATGGCGAGCGTGGCCGTCCGGTCCCGCCACTCTGAAGGCTCGACCGCAAACGCCATCGTCCGCGCCGGGCCAACGGCACCCATCGACATCACCGGAATGGAGTCGCGTCGGCTCAGAGCGATCAGTCCCTCGATGGCTCCCGGGAGATCAGCCAGCGCCACCGACCCGGCCGCGGTGGTGTCGTGGTTCGACAGCTCGATGACCGCGTCGTACTCGCCGCGTGGCACGTCGCGGAAGAACGCCCGGGCCATGGCGCCGTTGGTGAGCGGCACCAGCACCAGCTCGAGCCCGAAGTGATCGGCGGCCGCCTCGTAGTCCGCGAGCGACTCCGGGGTCGCGCCATTCGGACGGAACACCACGAGTAGGCGGGCCAGGTCCGGCACGGCCTGCGTCAGGACCTCGACCATCCTGCCGGCCATCCTGCCGGCTGGGCTCATGACACCGGTGACCAGGCCGCCGGGGTGCGCGAGAGTCTCGACAAGACCCGCGTCGACAGGGTTCGGCACGGCGACGAACACGACCGGGACACCGGCCGGTGCCGCGTGGCGCTGGGCCGCCAGCGCGGCGGGCCGCGTCAGCGCGATGATGAGATCCACCTCCTCGGCGACCATCCGTCTGGCTGACTCCGCCAGGTCATCTTCGTCCGCGGAGTCCGCCTTGAGATGGAGCACGTTCACGTTGGTTGGCGGCCGCTCCTTCAGGGTCCGAATGATCCCGGTGGCAAGATTGTCTGGAGCGGTGACGGCCTGGAGCACACCGACGTGAATGGAGGCGACCGGAGTGTGGCACGCACCCAGGGCAGCCCCGAGAAGGCACAGCAGGCCGGCGTGTCCACGCAACCAGTTCATCGTCTCTCTCGGGGCCGCCACCGTCGGCGCCCCGTCCGTTTACAAGAAGCACGCTGGATTTTGCAAGGATCGCGCCAGCGCGTGTCCAGGCCACTGGGCTGTGCCGCGCGCGGCCTGACGACACCGATCGACGCGCTGGCGACACCCCCTGTCGATAGACCGACACCGGGGTGGACCAGAGTTCTTCGGCGGATGGTCGGCTTCGATGTGACAGACACGCGCGACGAGGTGCCCAGACGAGGACGGACGGGGCGGCTGTTGCAATCGTCCTGGCTGGACGCCATGATGGTCTCAACGGTGTCCGTAGACCTTGGGAGGAGAACCGCGATGGACAGGTGGCGATGGACGATGGCCCTGGTGGTGTGTGCCCTTTCGTGGGTCGGTGTTGGGACGACATCGGCACAGACGGGACGCGGGTCGGCGCCGCGCACGGCCGACGGCCGGCCCGACTTGCAGGGGGTCTGGGATTTTCGAACCCTCACTCCGCTCCAGCGTCCCGCCGATCGAGGCGAGAAAGCGGTGTTGACTGCAGAAGAGGCAGCCGAGATCGAGGCGCGGGCCGCTCAGAGCGCGATCGACGCCGACCGGCCGAGTGAGGTTCGGACTGAGCCCCTCCCGGTGGGCGCCCCGGTGGGCGGCTACAACAACTTCTGGTTCGATCGAGGCGCCGGCGTGGTCGACGACAACCGGACCTCGCTGATCGTGTCACCAGAAAACGGTCGGGTGCCGTCGCTCCAACCGGCATTGAATATGGTGGAGTTGTCGCTCGGTGAGGACATTCCCGGGACTCGTCCGGTGCGGGTCCGCGCCGCCGGCATCGGGGCTGACAGCTGGGAGGATCGCGGGCTGGCGGAGCGCTGTCTCCTGGGGTTCAACTCCGGTCCGCCGGTCGTGCCGGCCGGATACAACCAGAATTTGCAGATCTTCCAGACGCCGGACCATGTCGTCATCCTCCACGAGATGGTGCACGACGCCCGGGTCGTGCCGCTTGACGGCCGCCCGCATCTGCCGGAGGGGGTCAGGCAGTGGATGGGCGATTCCCGCGGCTACTGGGACGGCGACACGTTGGTGGTCGAGTCGAGGAACTATAGCGACAAGACGGCGAGCTTCAGCCCCTCGGTCACGATGGCTGCGGGCGATGGGACGACACTCAGCCTGACCGAGCGGTTTACCCGGGTCGCGGAAGATACGCTGTTGTACGAGTTCACCGTCGACGATGCCACGACGTTTACCGCTCCCATTACTGCCCAGATTCCGATGAAGCGCGGCGAGGCGATGTTCGAGTATGCCTGCCACGAGGGCAACTACGGACTCCCCAACATTCTGGCCGGCGCCCGCCAGGCAGAGAACGCGGCTCGATAACCCGTCGTCGTACGCTGATCGCCGAACACGGGCTCGCCATGCCGACGGCGTGGCGGCGCGGCGCGTCGGTCCAGACCAGCAGCTGGAAGACGGGATGGCGGCATGTAGGTGTCACTGCGTCCCTCTCCCAATCGGGAGAGGGGCCCAGCCGACACCACCCGCTTGGTACTCGAGGTGACGACCGGATTCGGTTCGCACCTGGATCGCACTGCCATCGGTCTCAACGGTGATGGCGCCGGCGCGGGCGGTCTCGAGCACCAGCGCCCCGGCCTCCCAATACCGCGCCACCACGTCCGGAGCGGGATGCCCGAAGGGGTTCGTGCGGCCGGCGCTCACAATAGCCAGGCATGGTCCCAGGGCGGCGACGAACTCCGGGGTGCTCGATCCCGCGCTGCCGTGGTGGGGTACCTTGACGATACGAAACGGCGCCGGCCGTAACGACGCCACCACCGCCCCCTCAACCTCGCGGCCGATGTCACCCGGGAGGAGCACCGCCACTCCGCCATACCGAATGTCGAGCACGACCGAGTCGTCGTTCCGTACCCGCACACGCTCCCAATGTGGCGCTGGCGGATGCGCGATCGTTATCGACACGGGACCGAAACGGATCCGGTCGCCGAGTGCGACCTGCCGCCAGCGTATGCCGAGGCGGTCGGCTTGGGTGCGCAGCGCGTCGAGTTCCGGGTGGTTCGGCACCGGCACTCCATCCCAGACTTCGTGCGGTCGAAAGTCCCGGAGGACGGCACCCAGACCGCCGGCGTGGTCTGGGTCACCGTGGCTGAGCGCCGCTGCCGCGAGCCGCCGGACCCCGAGCGCCCATAACGCCGGCGCCACTACGCGGGACCCGATGTCCGACCGACGAGCGCCGGACGCCACGGCGCCGACAGGATCCAGAGGGCGGTCGCCGCCAACAGGAGCCGGCTGAGCGCCCGCGCTAACGCGCCGCGACCCGGCCAGAGTAGCGAGAGCAGCCCCGCATAGTAGACGACTATCGTCGACCAGGCCGGCGGCCGTACCCGAAAGGCCAGCCACGGGAACAGGTCGAGGAAGCGGGTCGACTCCACCAGGAGGGTCGCGGCGAGATGGGCGACCCATCCGACGGCGGCCGACAGCGGCGCGCTGACGCCTGCCACCCCGACCGCGATCATGCCCGCGATCTGGGTGATGGCCATCAGGGGAATGGCGAGGAAGTTGAGGAAGAGCCCCGCCAGGCTGATCCGCCCGAACAGCACTGCGCCGACCGGCATCAGCGCCGCTTCGGCGCACAGCGTGGCGGCCAGCAGCATCGCGGCCGGCCGGACCCACGCGGGCACCGGGTCCCACCAACGGGCCGACGCGCGCTGCAGGACCTCGGACAGTGGCGCCACCCCAAGCACGATGCCGAGCGTGGCCCCGAAGGTGAGGATGAACTCGGCGTCGAACAGGCTCAACGGCGAGACCGTCAGGACGGCAAGGGCCACGACAGCCAGCACGTTGATCGACGGGGTGCGATGGTCGAGGAGACCCGCGCCCAGCACGAGCACGGCGGCGGCCGTGGCGCGGGCGACAGAGGCGTCCTCGCCGACCAGGTACGCGTAGGCCACCAAGGACAGGATGACCCCGAGGGAGACTTGACGCGGGCGCCACCCGGTGCCGCGACCGAGCAGCAGCAGTAGGCCGGCCAGAATCGCGATATTGCCGTCGGAAATCGCAATCACGTGATAGGTGCCGCCTTCTTGCAGCCGAGTGATGGTGTCGTCGTTGAGGGCCATGAGCCCGGCCCGGTCGCCGATGAGCACCGCGGTGACGATGGCGGCCGACCGCCGCCCATGCCGGCCGACCGCGTGGTCCACCCCGCGGCGGACCCACGCACGGACCCGCGCCGCCAGTTCTGCCGTCCGGGAGCCGCCGCGAACCACGTCGACGAGCAGCGCGCTCTTGACCGACCCCAGCAGTACGGTGCCGCCCAGCGCCCGGCGCCGTCCTTGGTCTGGCTGACCTGGATTCCGATAGGCCTGCGGCGGACGGAGCGTCGCCGAGACGCGGATGATCCGTCCCGCGCGCCACTCGGCGATGCGGGTCGGGGCCAGGTCGCCTCCCACCGACAACCAGAGTCCACCGGACACGGAATGTCCACGCCCAGGTCCTCCGACCCAGGTTGCGGCGAGATCGAGAGCGGCGCCGTAGTCGGTCGGTGAGGCGTCGGCGCGCAGCCGCCCCTCCACCCAGACCGGCCCGACGCGGCCGACGTCTGCGCCCGACTGCCCGGCGAACCAACGCGCCAGCGGCGTCTCGGCGGCGGCCTGGCTGCGGGTGGCGCCCAGCAACACACCAGACGCCCAGAACCCGGCGACCAGGAGACCGGCCACGACGGCCGGTCGCCCACCGCGAGCGGCGACCGCGACCGCCAGCGCCCAGGCGGTCACTGCCACCGTGCGCGCGGCGAGGGGCGGCCACGGGAACCAGACCCCGGTCCACACGCCAACGAGGGTGGCGATTGCGGCGGGAACGGCTGGAGCGACCACGGGGCCGGTTCTGCAAACACCATGTCGCCCGGCCCGCCCCCGCAAAGTATGGTGTTCCCGATGGGGACTCGCGAATGCTGCCAGGGACCGCAAGCATGGGCGTGGCAGTTTCTGCGGCAGTGGCGGCGCAAGCCCTGAGGAACGGCGAGGTGAAGCCCTGTCCCGAAGCAGACCAAGTGGGGTTCCCAGGCGGAACGTTCGTCTCCTGAGGAAACGTCACGGTCACAGCGGTGTTCTGCCCCGGGTCGATACCCGGCCGGTGGAGGACTGGTCAGCCGCGTCGGTGCGGTCGGGCGGCGGGAGCGGGCATCTCGGTCCGCGAACCGGTCGACGAGCGTAGCCCTCCTCGCCTTGGCCCCCGGGGCGCTTCGCGCGGGCTAACGGTTGCCTAATCCCGGCGCCGAGGGAAAAGCGGGCGCGTAGCTGACCCCGGCCCAGGCGGTAAAACTCCGCGCCCGCGCACGGTCCTCACCGGCGGCGGCACAGCCCTCGGCTCGTCTTCGACGGTTCCCGGACCGAGATGCCCGCTCCCACCACCCGATCCCAGCCCGAGGCTTCACGCCCCGCGGCGGCGGAGTGGGGCACTCGGGTCTCCGCATAGCCGCCGCGGGGGGGCGCAGCGCCGTCTAAGGAAGCCCGACGGTTTGTGACCGATGAAACAACGCCGTCAGGGACGCCCCGTTCGTCAACGGAGACACGCCCAGAGGCTT
>CAUZAY010000173.1:0-9128 GCA_963577695.1 Vicinamibacteria bacterium
CGGGCGCCGGAGTCAGCAACCCTATGACCTACCGGCTCGACGGCAAGCAGTACATCGGACTCACCGTCGGCGGCGACCCCCCCGCCGTGATCGCGCTGGGTTTGCCCGACTGACGCGTTGCATGCAGGCGCGGGATCTCGCGGCGCTCAGCGGGGTGACCTGTGCGCCGCGATCTGTTTCTAGACGCCCGCCGGCTCGATGTTGAGCGGGCCGTTGCTGTCGCCGAGCCGCTCGATCGGCACCCCCGCCTTGGCGAGCAGCGTCACCAGCAGGTTGGTCATCGGCGTCTCGGGGAGGCTGAGGTGTCGGCCGCCCTCGAGCTGCCCCGCGCCGCCGCCGGCAATCAACACCGGCAGGTCGTGGTGCGAGTGGAGGTCGCCGTCGCCCAGCCCGCTCCCGTAGAGGAGCATCGCTTGGTCGAGGAGCGATCCGTCCCCATCGGGCGTCGCCCGCAGCCGCTCGAGAAAGTAGGCCAGCAGCTCGACGTGGTAGGTGTCGATCTTCGCCTTCTTGGCCATCAGCGTCGGGTTGTGCTGATGGTGCGAGACGACGTGGTGCCCGTCGGGCACGCCGATGTCCGGGTAGGTGCGGTTGGTCTGCTCTCGTCCGACCAGCAGGGTGAAGACGCGGGTCAGGTCCGTCTGGAATGCGAGCACCTGCAGATCGAACATGAGCCGCGCGTGCTCGCCGAAATCGGCTGGAATGTCGGTGGGCCGCTCGGGCAGCTCGAGCGACGTCTCGGCGGCCGCCACGTCGGCGCGTTGGATGCGCTGCTCGAGGGCGCGCACCGAGTCGAGGTACTCGGTGAGCCGGTTGCGATCGCCCGGGCCGAGCCGGCGCTGGAGCCGGGCCGCGTCGTCGACGACCGAATCGAGCAGGCTGGCGGTGCGCCGCGCCTGGGCCTGTCGCTCGGCCGGGCTCCCGCCGTCGCCGAACAGGCGCTCGAAGACCACGCGCGGGTGCACTTCGGCCGGCAGCGGCGTGGTCGGGGTCTGCCACGACACGGTATTCGAGTAGAAGCAGTCGGCGCCGCTGTCGCAGGCGATCGAGGTCGGGCTCTCGAGCGCCAACTCGAGCGATGGCAGTCGGGTCGTCGCGCCGAGCGTGGCGGCCGCGATCTGGTCCGCCGTGACGTCGAGCCGGATCTCGAGCCCGGTGCTCCGGGTCCACGCATGCACGCCGCTGAGCCAGGCCGCGGTGGCGCGGTGATGGTCCGCGTTGCCGTCGCCGAACGACTCGGCCTGCCGGTGCGCCAGCCCGCTCACCACCAGCACGTCGTCGCGAAACGGCGCCAGCGGGGCCAGGATCGGAGAGAGCGCGAAATCGTGTCCCTCTCCCTCCGGTGTCCATTGCGACTGGATGACCCCGTTGGGGGTGTAAATGAAGCCAAGCCGCCTGGTCGGCGCGGCCGGCGTCTGCGCCAGCGCCGAGAGCGCCGGCACCATCGCGTCCAGCAAGGGGAGCGCCAGCGTGGCACCGACGCCACGCACGAAGGTCCGGCGCGGCAGTGCCTTCTTGACGACGATCATGACTCCGGTCTCCTCATCTGGAACGGCGTGCTCCCGACGATCGCCTGCACGATGGCCGAGATGCGGTAGTCGTGGCCGGCGGCCTCCCGAACGATGTGGCGGACGGTGGGCCGGTCGAAGGGACCGAGCTGGCGGCCCACAGCATACATGAGCAGCTTCTCGGTGAACGTCGTGACGAACGCCTCCGGCCGCGCGGCGAGAATCGCCCGGAGCCCGGTCAGTCCCTCGAAGGCGGTGCCGTCCGGCAGCACGCCGCTGGCGTCGATGGGCGCGCCGGACTCGTCGTGGATCCGCCACCGGCCGACGGCGTCAAGGTTCTCCAGCGCCAGCCCGAGCGGGTCCATGCGCGCGTGACAGCTCGCGCAGACCGGGTTGGCGCGGTGCTGCGCCATCCGGTCACGCATCGAGAGCACCCGCCCGTCCTGACCGGTGTCGCGGAGGGCCGGCACATCGGGCGGCGGCGGTGGTGGCGGCGCGCCCAGGATGTTCTCGAGCACCCACTTCCCGCGAACCACCGGCGAGGTGCGCGTGGCATAGGAGGTCAGCGTCAGGATGCTGCCCATGCCGAGCAGGCCGCCCCGCACGCTGTCCTCGCCCAGCGACACGCGGCGGAAGTGGCTGCCGTAGACATGCGGAATGCCGTAGTGTCTCGCGAGCCGCTCGTTCAGGAACGTCTCGTTCGGGGTGAGCAGCTCGAGCACGCTGCGGTCCTCCCGCAGGAGCGTCTCGAAGACGAGTTCGGTCTCGCCGAGCAGCGCGTCCCGCAGCCCGTCGTCGAAGTTCGGGAAGAGCCGGTCGTTGGGCCGGCGCGCCTCGAGGTCGCGCAGGTACAGCCACTGCGCGACGAAGTTCGAGACCAGCGACGTCGCGCGCGGGTCGGCGAGCATCCGGGTCACCTGGCCGGCGAGCACCCCTGGCGCGCGGAGCCGACCGGCCGCGCCCAGTTCGAGCAGCTCGTCGTCTGGCATGCTGCTCCAGAGGAAGAACGCGAGCCGGGTCGCCAGCTCCAGATCGGTGACCGGGTAGGGTTCGCCGGGCGGGACGTCGACCGCCGGGGCCTCGACCCGCAGCAGGAACTCGGGGCTCACCAGGATGCGCTCGAGTGCCCGCTGGACGCCGCGCTCGAAACCAGCCTCGGCGTGGCCCGCGTCGTAGAACGACAGCACCGGGGCGAGATCCTCCTCGGCAACCGGCCGCCGGTAGGCGCGGTGCAGCAGGGTGGACAGCACCCGTCGCGCGCAGGCCGGGTCGTCCGCGTCCGGCGGAACCGGATGACAGGTGAAGATCCGCGCGCGGCTCGCCGAGGCGCCGGGGACTGCTTCGCCATACGGTCCGCTGATGGTGACAGACGTCACCGCCGGCATGCGCCCGCGGCCGCGGCTGAAGGGGCTGACGAGCGTCTCGCTCGCGGCGGCGGTCTTGCCGGCGAACGTGACACCGAGGGTGCGGGCCCCGGCGAGCACCCGTACCCGGCGCCGTAGCGGGCCGGCCGACGGGTCGTAGGCTGACTCGCCCGTGTCGGCCGCCCCCCCGATGACGACGAGCGCCACCCGTTCGCCGTCCACGGCAATTTCGAGCCGCTCCGGCTCGCGTCCGAAGCGGGTCAGCCCGATCTCGATGTCGTAGTCGCCGTCCAGCGGAAAGTAGCGGTCGATGGCGATCCCGCCACGGGTGCCGAGCGGCAGCCCGGGGAGGTGCCGGTCCTGCGGCAGCTCGAGGGGGAGCGGATAGGTGTCGACGATGAGCGGCTGGGAGGGGTCCCCAACCGCCAGCCGGGCGATCTTGCGCGCGGCCGTGACGTAGGCCTCCATCAAGGTGGGGGTCACAAACAGCAGCTCGGCGACGTTGTCGAACCCGACGGTGTTGTCGGCCGGGAGGAGCGACGCGAGGTCCAGCTCGCGGGGCAGTGCCTCGAGGGCCAGCAGGTCGCGAATCGCGTTGCCGTACTCCGTGCGCGTCAGCCGACGCACCGCCGGTTGCGGCCCGGGGTCGGGTCGGGCCGCGGTCGGCCGGGCGGTGGCATCGTACCCGCGCGCAGCTTGCCGGCCACCAGCTCCCACGGGCCCGCGTCGGCGGCGACGGCCGCGAGGTCGAGCCGATCGAGGTGAAGAGGGTTGCTCTCCGGAATCCCGCGGCGCTCGTTGTGACAGGTGACGCAGTAACGATCGAGCAGCGCGGCATGCGTGGCCACGTACGGGTCCTCTGTCTGCGGGGGCTGCCCGGCGGCAGCGGGTGCCAGCGCGGCGAGGGCCACCACCAGTACGCCGGTGGCGCGCCGTGCGGGCATGCTCATCGGGCCTCGCCCAACCGCTCGCGGATGAAAGCGGCCGTGGCCGGCTGCTCCTTCTCCGTCTGCCCGATGTAGAGCCCGTCGGCGATCATCACCGGGGTCCAGCCGAGGTCGTTGGTGGCGTTCAGATCGCCGCTCCGATCTACCAGGAACTGCACGACGCTGTTCACGCCGCGGATCGCCGCGCCGTGCAGCGCCGTGCTGCCGCCCCAGCGCATGTCGCCCGGCGCCGTCTCGTCGAATTCGTGGACGTTGAGCGGCAAGCGATGCAGCAGCTCGATGCCGTCGCCCTCGATGACGGTGTCGCCGAAGTGCGCGGTGGCGTCGATGTCCACGCCGCCCGGGGTCGCGGCGTTGGCCAGCTCCCAGGCCAGCGTCACCGCCGCCAGCGTGTCGCGCTCAGGCACGCCGTTGTTGGGGCCCGGACTCTCGCCCTGCCAGAAGCCGAGCCCGGCGGCGGCCATGAGCGGCGTCACGCCTTGCACGGTCGGGATCAGCGGGTCGGCGCCATGGTCGGCGAGCAGCCGCATCAGCTCCACGTCGCTGTGCTTCGTGGCCAGGTAGTACGGCGTCGCGCCCACCAGCGTGATGTAGTTGCGCCCTACGTTGAGGCCAGGCGGATTGTTCACCACCATCCCGAGGTCGAACCCGCCACGCTTCCGCTCGGTCCAGTCGACCCGGCGGTTCGGGTCGGCTCCGCGCGCGAGCAGTCGCCGGGCCAGCTCGAGGCTGTCCAGCGTGCCGGTGGGCAGCCGGGGCGGCCCCGACAGCGGCCAGCCCGGCCGCCGCAGCCAGGCCAGGGCATGGAGCGCCGACCCTCGGCGATCGGCGATATTCGGATCGGCGCCCCGGTTCAGCAGGAGCGCCGCCAGCTCGAAGTGGCCGTTGAGGATGGCGACCACCAGGGCCGCGGTGTCATCGGGCGCGGCGTCGTGCACCCTCGCCCCGGCGTCGAGCAGCAAGCGGGTCGCGTCGAGGTGTCCCTCTCGCACCGCGAACAGCAGCGGCGTGAAGCCCCCGCTCGAACGGGCCTGGACGTCGGCGCCGGCGTCGATCAGCGTCTGCACCGCGACGTGGCCCTCGACGGCCGCCCACATCAGGGCGGTCTGGCCGCGCCAGTTCTCGCGCGCGTCGACCACCGCACCGTGCTCCAGCAGCAGGTCGAGCGCCGCCACCACGCCGGTGCGGGCGGCGGTCATCAGTGGCGTCTCCCCCTCGGGGAGCGGCCGGTTCGGATCGGCACCGGCGGCGAGCAGACGCCGGATCAACGGGGCGCTGCCGTTGGTGGCGGCCAGCGAGAGCGGCGTCACGCCAAACCGGGTCGCAGCCTCGACGTCGGCTCCGGCGTCGATCAGCAGGCGTGCCGTCGTCAGGTCGTTGCCGCGAACGGCCCAGTGGAGCGCGGTCGTGCCGTCGGGCGCGGCCGCATCGGGGGGCGCCCCTCCGTCGAGCAAGGCGCGCACCGTGGTGGCGTCGCTCCGCCGGGCCGCCTCGACCAGCGGTGGATCGCTGGCGGCGCGCCCCACGCCGCCTGGTGCCAGTGAGGCCACCAACGCAGCTGTCCCGAGGGCGGCGCGCACGCCGAAGGCTTGTCGCGGTCCTGAGTGCATCAGCGTGTCCCGGCAGTGATGCCCCCATAGTAGCCGCTTTCCGGCGGTCGGGGCCGTGCTCCGGGATTCGGCCTTTGTGAGGTCCCACACCCATAAGCGCTGGACAGCGTCCATGAACGGGGGCGAAAGTCGGTCCGCTGATGGGGAGGTTTGTCCAACGCCGCCTAACAGCGTGGGCGCTGGAGTCCGTGGAACCAGCCGTGGATCAGCATCGGGTCCCGCGTGTCGCCCACCTCCACCCTCACCGCGGTCTGACTCGAGTGTCAGCGACACCCGACTCGGCGGCCCCTACCGCATCATCGCCGAACTCGGTCCACGGCGGGATGGGGGTCGTCTACACCGCTCAGGACCCGCGCCTGAAGCGCCAGGTGGCCATCAAGCTCCTGCCGCCGGATCTCACCCGTAACGCAACCGCCAAGCAGCGGTTTCTGCAGGAGGCGCAAGCTGCCTCGGCTCTGGACCACCCGAACATCTCTGTGCGATCTTTGAGATCAACGAGACCGACGACGGCCAGCTCTACCTCGTGATGGCGCTCTACGAGGGCGAGACGCTCAAGGATCGGATCGAGCAGGGGCCGCTGGCACTGGACGAGGCCCTCGACATCGCGACCCAGGTCGCGCAGGGGCTGGCAAAGGCCCATCAGTCCAGGATCGTTCACCGCGATGTCAAGCCGGCGAACCTGTTCGTCACCGCCGACGGCACGGTGAAGATTCTCGACTTCGGCCTGGCCAAGCTAGCCGGGTCGGAAGGGTTGACGGAGACCGGCTCGGTGGTCGGCACGGTGGCCTATATGTCACCGGAACAGGCACGTGGTGAGGAGGTTGATCAACGGACGGACATCTGGTCGCTGGGGGTGGTGCTCTACGAAATGCTCAGCGGGCAGCCGCCGTTTCAGGGTGACAACCTGCTCAGCCTGGCGGAGTCGATCCGTACCGACGAACCTGCGCCGATCACGGGGGCTGCCTCGTCGCTCACGAGTGCGGTGAGCCGGGCACTGAGCACTGAGCAAGGACGCGAACGGCCGGTATCCGGTCGTGAGTGACCTGGTGGAGGATCTTATCGCGGCGATCTCACCGGCCATCGCAGTCAACCACGAGTCGGGCGTGCCTTCGATCCTGGTGCTTCCTTTTGTGAACCGGAGCGCGAGTCCGGACACCGAGTAATTCAGCGACGGACTCACCGACGAAGTCATTTCTGACCTCGCCGGCGTGTCGGCGCTCCGGGTCATCTCGCGGAACTCCTCGATGGCGCTCAAGGGGACCTCGAAGGACACGCCCACACTGGCTCGCGAGCTGAACGTCACGCACCTGGTGACCGGGTCGGTCAGAACGGCCGGCAACGCGTTGCGTGTCACGGCCGAGTTGGTGGAGGCCACGACGGACTCGCCGATCTGGAGTGAGAAGCTCTCCGGCACGATGGAAGATGTGTTCGCCATCCAGGAGGACATTTCACGACAGATCGTGTCCGCGCTGAAAGTGAGACTCACTGACGCCGAGGAGCGCGACGTGGCGGCGCGCCCGATCGAAAATCCGATCGCGCACGACTACTATTTACGAGCCTACCAGGTGATGTACGACTGGACTCCGCAGGCTCAGGCACGCGCGCTCCAATCTGGTGGACGAGGCCCTTCGCATCGTCGGAGACTCGGCACTGTTGCTCGCGATGAAGGGACAGCTCCAATGGAATCGGGCGAACCTGAACCTGGGCCCGGCGGACGAGGCTCTCACCCGCGCCTCCGAGTTCGTCGAACAGGCGCTTGCGATCGATCCGAGATCGTATCTCGCCATCTTCGTGCGTGGATTGGTGGCTGGGGGACGCGGGCACTCCGTCGAAGCGCTCACGGACCTCCACGATACCCACGCCCTCCGGCCTGGTGACGGGAACGTCCTAGCGGGACACCAGCTGCTACGCAGTCATCGGCTGATACGCCAGCCACCGGCGGGGGTTGTCGACCAGAATCTTCTGGATCGTCTCGTCCGGCACGCCAAAGTAGCGAAGCTTCGGCACGAACTGGACGAGCACCGTGGAGAACCCGTTGCCCCAGTTGGCCTTGATCTGCGTCGTGTTGGCGAAGTCGGACGACAGCAGGATGTGGTCCTCGAGCCCGGCGTCGAGGGCGTTCAGGACCATGTTTACTTTCTCTCGCTCGGGGATGAACGACGAACTCATCTGGTGACCGACCGTGTCGAAGCCGAGGAAAGCGCCGCGCCTGACGATCTCCTTGTGCGTCTCCCAGCCCGGGTCGTCGGCACGGCGGATCGTCGAGAGGTGCCCGATACACAGGTGCGCCATGTCGACGCCTTGCGCCTCGTAGATATCGATCTGCTCCACGGCGCAGGACGGACAGCTCTCGTGCGGAACGTGCGTGAAGATCGGAAGTCCCGTCCGCTTGTGCACCTGACTGATGGCTCGGATCATCTTGCGCTCATCCTCGTGCATCTCCGGAAACGAGCTGCCAACTTCGCCAAGGGCTCCCCACCGCTCCCGATCGGCCTGTTCGACCAGGTGCGTCGCGATCTCCTCCTCGGGCAATCGAATGATCTCGTCCGGATACCGAGACTGTAGGAAGTAGCTGCCGCCCAGCACGATGTGCACACCCGAGCGGGTGGCCATGGCCGCCAGGTTGGCGAGTTGCTCGTCGCTGCGGGGTCCGATCGAAGAATCGACAATGCAGCTCACACCGTCGAAGGCGGCCATCCGCAACTCGTCGACCATCAGGTCGACCATGGCCTCATTCGTGGGAAGCGGCGGTGGCGGCGTGCCTGGCGCTCGTGGCTCCGGTGGCGGGCTGCTGAAGTCGAACGCGAGATGCTCATGAAACAACGTCGCCCCGGTGTCGAGCGTGGCGGGGTCGACATCGGCCAGCAGCGTACGCACGATCGCGCCCTCCGGGAAAACGACGGCGGCGCGGACTGGCGGCTGTTCCGGTAACGCCTCGGGGGCGCCCCCTGACTCGCAGCCGGCTGTGAGCCCGAGTCCCGTGCCGGCCGCGCCGGCGCCGAGCAAGCGTATGGCTTCCCGGCGGCTGAGGTGCAGTGTTGGAGTGCGTGCTGTCGTCATCGGTACGACACGGTACCACTAAGGCAACAGGCCTCGACATTCTCAGCCGTTCAGCCAGACCCGTGTCACACGGTGAGGCCCTCCACGAGAGTGCCGCCGTTTCGGAATCCTGCCCTCACGTCCGGCATCCAAGCTGGTGATATCGGATTTACGGCAACCCGTAGAAAGGGAGAAGGACGATGCGAAAGACACAACGGTACGGCATGGCATTCACGCTGGCGGCGGCGGCACCGTCGATGCTCGCCAACGAAGATACGCACAGCGATACCGCAACCTATTCGGTGGCATTCGTGCCCTCGTGGAATCCCGCGAGCCACGCCCTCGATTACCCGATTACGCACGGGGAGCAAGGACTGGTGACCCCGATCATCGGTGCCACCCACGCCAATGCGTACCGGCTTTTCGAGCCGGGGACACAGCCAATCGCAGGCTTGGAGAAGCTGACCGAGACCGGCATGCACTCGCCCCTCGACGCCGAGATCAAGGCGGCCATCGCCGCGCGGACGGCCGGCGCGCCGATCGAGTTCACCGAGGGCAGCCCGTCTCGGCGGTCTATCCCGCGCTGCTCTTCACGGCGCTAGAGCGCACGTCGGTGATCAATATCGTGCTGTTGTCGCGGTTCAACGGCATCGTGTTGGT
>CAUZAY010000174.1:0-9115 GCA_963577695.1 Vicinamibacteria bacterium
CTTGTCTTCCGGCACGAACATCTGATCGATCGGCGTCCCTGACTGCGCGGCCAGAATCCGTACAATGGCATACGGGGCGTCCATGACCTGAAAGAAGTACAGCTCGTCGTCTATGACGAAATCGTCGACCATGTACGGGAACGACGAAAACAGCCACAGCGCCACTCGATCGTTCTTGTCGCGCCGCATCTCCAGAAACTCGAGATGCGCCTCGCGGGCCACCTGAGCCCGTGACTTGCCGCTGCCGGGGAATTCCCACGCCATCGACAGCGAGGTGTCGACGAGGTCGATACGAACCCGCGAATCCATGTCACCGGTCACCTCTTCGGTCGCCGTCAGATAGGGGTCCGCCATCGCCACCAGCAACCCCGCCACGGCGAGCCCAAGGAGCAGTTTCGGCAGGTTGTAGAGCGCCCCTTTCCAGACACCACGCCGGAACCGCGGCTCGATCACATGACCGGAGTGCTGCCGGTGGTGCCGGCGCGAGGTGAGCCAGAGACGGAGCACCGACAGCACGACCACCACCGTCACTGCCATCGACAGCAGATACGCCATGCCGATGTCGGTGAACCGGATCTGGTTGAGATCGGTCCCCAACAGTTCTTGAGCGCGCGTGCCAAGAAAGGCCGTAAACGCGGACATGAGGGATGGTTAGGAGTGCCTGCGACAGCGTGCGCAACGAGTTTCCGGGCAGCTTCGAATACCGCGGCCTTCTCAGCCGTGGACATTCCCCGCCCTCAAGGCGGGACGGCACCCTGCTGGCGCTTCCTGCCTGCTCTGATCAGCTGATCCTACAACCCCGGCGATGCCGGTTCAATGCCAGTGTCCGGTTTCCGCAATTCGCGGCATACGTGGTCGCGCGGCGCACGCAGCGCTACTTTCCAGACACATCGGTGTCTAACCTGATGCAATACCTCATAGGCGTTTCGAGGGATACTCGAACACAGGAGACAGGTGTGAAACCAGCTCGCGCTATCGATTGGTCGGAAACTGCTGACTCCGAAAGCGATTTAGCGGAGCGGTGCGTGTCCGGCGACGCGCAGGCGTGTCAGGAATTGGTCGAGACCCACCAGCGGATGGTCTACCACCTGGCGCTGCAGCTGCTGAGCAACCACGATGACGCCCTGGACCTGTCACAAGACGTGTTCCTCACGGTGTTTCGATCACTTCATCGATTCCACGGCGACTCGGCGCTGCAAACCTGGATTTATCGGATCGTCATCAATCAGGCACGCAACCGACAGCGCTGGTGGCGACGTCGGCGGCGGGCTGACCAGGTGTCGCTCGACGCCGTCATCGCGGAACGCGGCGAACTCGCTGCCCCAATCGGGCCGACCTCACCCGACCGCGCCCTCGACCAGAAGCAACTGGGACAGCGGCTGTGGCGCGCACTCAATCGGCTGCCATTCGACCAACGGTCCGCCGTCGTCCTGCGTGAGCTGCATGGCATGCGTTACGCGGAGATCGCATTCTCACTTGGCGTGACCAACGCGGCGGTGAAGTCGCGACTGGCCCGAGCCCGCCAGACGTTGCGAACGGAGCTGCGACCCCAATGAGGGTCCTGACCTCGCTCCGGTGTCGCACGGTCCGAACCTGGCTGACGGTCGCCCATGATGACGAGTTGTCGGTCGAGCGTCAGCTGGCCCTGGACGCGCACTTGACCTCCTGCGCCCGTTGCCGACGCGTGCGCGACGATTTGGTCTCGCTGGCGACCCTCATTCGACAGGGAGCCGCCGAGCGCCGGCCCGACGAGACCGCGTTCGCGCGCCTGGCGCCTGAGGTCATGGCGCGCAAGGCCATGGAGCCGGACACCCGGTGGCGCCACCGAGTCCGAGACGCCATCGACGACGGGCAGCGTCTCTGGATGTTGGGGGGCACGCTCGCCGCGACCATCGCCGGCGCCATCGTGGTGGCGACGGTCGTAGGGCTGTCCACGCCGACCCCCCCCGGCTCAATGGCCGGCCTCCTGCGAGCCTCGACGGTCGGGTCGAATGCCAACCCGCTCTGGCTCTTGGCCGGGGTGACCCTGCCACGGGTGGAGGCGAATACCCGCGCGGCGGCGATGCTCATCCAGCCATTGCCCCCGCTGGCGGTTCGGAACCTCGCATTGACCGCCGTGGTGACCCGAGAAGGCCAGCTCAAATCGGTCGAAGTGATCCACGACGGTACTCCGGACGCCGCGCTGACGCGGGCCGTCTCGCGGTTCGCCTCCGACGTGCGATTCGAACCGGCCCGCGCCAGGGGCGCACCGGTTGCCGTGAACGTCGTCTGGCTGCTCGAACGCACTACCGTCGCGCCGGCTCCCGATCTGGCCGCACCGGCTGGCAGTGACTGATACCACCCGCGCCGCCGGTGTGGTTAGGCCCCGTAAAGAAATAAAGGTGTCATCTGGGCTGCCACCTTTATTTCTTTGCGGGGCCTTATCCGGGTACCGGACGTCGGTCAATGCGCGTCAGCGCCAGAGCGAACAGGACCAACGCCGCTCCCATCAGCTTGACGGCCCCGATCGACTCGTGCAGACCGAGGGCGGCGACAATCATCGCCACCACCGGCACGAGATTCGAGTACACCGAGGTGCGGGCGCTTCCCAGGCGCTGGACGCCGGTATACCAGAGCACGTACGACAGCGACAATGCCAGGACCCCAGACGCGACGACCGCGGCCCAGGCCCACCCGCTGACGCCGTGCCAATCGAGCGAGACCAGCGACGGCACGGCGAACGGCGCGAACGCGATGGAGCCGATGACCGTGGTACACGCCGTCACCTGCAACGGCGTGTACACCCGCAGGAGTGGACGTGACCCGACGGTGTACCAGCCCCAGCACCAGACCGAGAGCATGATCGTCAGGTCTCCCTGTAGCGTGTCACGGGCGACCTCCGCCCCCACGCCCACGACGAGGTAGACACCAAGCACTGCCAGGACGACCCCGACCCACTGCCATCGACCGACCGGCTCCCGACGGCGGCTGAAGGCGTTGAGCAGCAGGACGGTGACGGGCAGGCAGCCCAGAATCAGCGAACTGTTCGTGACGCTGGTCCGCGCCAGTCCCTGAATGAAGGACAACTGGTACCCGCAGTGTCCCACCAGACCCAAGGCGACCATCCGTGGCCAATCGGCGCGCGCGGGCAGACCGGCCCCGGACAGCCGCGCCGCCCCCACCAGCACCACGCAGGCAATCACGAGTCGAAGCGCGTTGAACCCGAGCGGGGGGAGTTGTTCGAGGGCAGCTTTGACGATCGTGAAGTTGCTTCCCCAGATAGAGACGACCACGACGAGCATGGCGTCCGTTGGAGTGAACCGAGAGCGCATGGACAGAACGGCCGCCCCACCCCGCCGGAGTGCAAGCCTGGCCTCTCACGTGTGCAGAAAAAAAGGCGCCCGGGGACACTGCCCCGGGCGCCTCATCGATACGGTCACCGACAACAGGAGCGAACGACGCCGGTTACTCGGGTTCCGTGGCGTCGCGGCCGTCACGTGGGGCGCCGGTCCCCGACGAGCCCATGAAGAATTTCCTACCGTCCTCGAACGTCACGTCACGTCCATTGGCTCGGGCGCTGCGGTCCTTGCTCTGGTAGCCATCGACCACCAGCATCGCGCCGATCGGAATCGAATCGCGAGACAGGCCGCGCCGCAGCAGCGTATTCGGGGTGCCCCCCTCAACCATCCACACCTGCTTGGACCCGTCATCACCCGTCACTTCCATGTGGATCCAGGCATGAGGATTCACCCACTCGACCTTGACCACCGGACCGCGCAGCACGACCGGGCGATTCGGATCGAACTCGGCGCCAAACGCGTGGTGAGCCTCGGCCGGCACACCCGCCACCACCATGAGACCCGCGAGGGCGACTGCCGCCATACCGGTCTTGAGTATCATCGAGGTCTGCTGTCGCATCGTGACTTCTCCTAAGAAAGTGGTATCGGAGCTCTTCTCAGCGCGGCCTATCGGGTAGGATTGGCGACACCTTCCGGGCTTTCACCCCGGAAATCGGCTTCAAGCAATCGCGCGCCCTTCATGATGCCCTCAAGCGCGTAGTTCGCCTCATGGCAGGCATACTCGAACACCTTGTTCGAGCTCCGCGGCCAGGCATACTCGCCGGTGAACGGTGCCTGCCATACGGAGTCATCTTCGACGGTGAACGTGTAGACCAGCTTGTCGGCGCTCTCCATCCGGAAGCGCTCGGTCACCTTCATGTCCTTCGAGCCCCGCGAATACGCCGGCGTGTCACGGAAGTTCGTGGTCTCGACCACCAGGGTATCGCCCTCCCACCACCCGATGGAATCACCTAGCCATTTCTGGATCTCGGGCGGGTCGTGCTCGGCATTCATCCTGACCACCCGCGCATCATGCACCATCTCGACGAGAATCACGACCGTGTCCTCGGTCTGCACGATCCGCTTGTGGTTGTTGTAGAGCGCCGGCATCATCGGCGGACCGGCCGTAGAACTGAACGACAAGATGCAGCGTTCGGCGAAGGGCCGCTGCTCCATGTTGTCGTACGGCCCGCGCGCGTCCAGCCCCGCCTCGAGCCAATAGGCGGTGCCGTCGTTCTGAAATCGTCGAACGATCGGCGTTTCGCCAGCTCCAAGCGCAGCGCGCCGCGCCGCCCGGGCGGCATTCTGCGCTTCGCTCGCCGGGGGGAATCGGCCGTCCGACGGGTCAATCAGAATCGACGTCCGCCACTGACCATCGATCTGAAACGCACCCGTGCCGCGGTCGATCCAGAAGCTGTTGTAGCCCCCGACGTTGCCGGCCGCACCGGCCGACCCGTCACCGCCCTGCGGCGGCGCGCCCCGGTCGGGAGCGCTGTCACGCTGGCGCTCGATGTTCCGCTGCAGCTCCTGCGCGGCGATCTCGGCCGCCTCTTCGTCTGTGAGGAATTGCTTCCCCGCCAGGTCGGTCGGGCGTTGCATCGGGGTCAGCGTCGACACGTCATAGGTGCCGGACAAGTCTGGACGACCGCTGGGCGTCCGCGGGATATCACCGCCTTGTGCCGCGGCCATCGGCGCCAGCGCCAGACACACAGCGGCCAGCCCGCCGCAACAGAACGCGATTCGACTGCGCATCTCAACCTCCTTCGAACTTCCCGTCCTTGGACTACCGTGGCAGCGGCGTGCGGCGCCACTCGCCGAACAGCAACTCTTCGACGAACTCGACGCACCGAAAATCCATAATCCGAGCGTTCTCTTCCATCCGACGATACAACGGCATCTTGATCGTGAACGGTTCCGTTAGAACCTGTGGGTCCTCGATAGTCGCCTCGTAGTCAATGTGGTTCGGTCCCGTCATCGTGTAGCGTTCGACCACGTGCATCTGGTAGCTGTGATGGCTGCCCGACCGGTCGAGCCAGGTACCGTCGAGCAGACCGGTCACATCGACAACCAGGGTGTCGCCCTCCCAGGTCCCAACCGACCATCCCATCCATGAGTCGACCTGGGACGGGCCAGGATTGTCCATGTAGATGTCCCGCACCGCGCCGGCGAACTGGTAGGCGATGAAGACGTCTTTCTCGCTCTGGATGACCTGGAACGGCATCGGAATGTAGGTCGCCCGGGGCACGCCGGGCATGTTGCACCTGACCTCCGGGTCACGGTCAACCCAATTCGCCGCGTTCTCTTCCTTGAGCGCGCGTGCCTCCGGGGTGTACGGAATCTTGCCTCCCCCGACGATGACGCCGAGACTCCCGGGCACCGCGCCGACCGCTCCTAACCGAAGCGTCGGAATCGCAGGCACGGGGTTCACCGGCCCTTCGCGCATCTGCATGGAATGTCGGGCGATGTGCGGTTCAAGGTCATAGTTCGCCTCGTTCAGCACCTGCCAGATACCATTCATATCGGGACGACCATCCGAGAGCCGCGGAATCTCCTGAGCCGACGCGGGCTGCGCCTCCAGCGCAAGGATCAGGGCAAGAACACCGACCGATGCCTTCATTCGATACTCCATAAGCACGTAGATACACGCGGGACTCAGATTATGTGCGCACAACCGCGACCGCAAACGAATCCATTGTAGAACGGTCCCGACCTCAGCACCAACCGATGACCTGGCATCAGACCGCACCCGGGCGTGGACGTCACCGCGGAGACGCCGCTGGGGCGTCAGCGCCGGGCGCCGGGGACGGTCAACGTCTGGCCGGGATGAATCCGCGATGAAGACAAGCGATTGGCCCGACGCAACATGCTCGGCAACGTGCCATGTCGACGTGCGATCTCCCACAGGGTGTCGCCCCGGCGCACGGTATACACGCTCGGGACAGGGGGCGGGTCGGCGGTCACGCGCGCGTCGAGCCTGTCAACGTAGGCCGCATACTGCTCGGGGAAGACCGCCACATGATAGTGCGGCGGCCGCCGTTCCTCGGTCGCCTCGATGACCGACTGTGACTCCAGCGAGAGCAGCGTCGCTTCGAGCCAGCTGCGACAACGCCCGGACGGGCGGCGCAGGTCGAGGGCCATGCCGGTCGGATGTACCGAACGCTCGGACGCATTGCGCGGTTGTCGTGACCGCGGACGCGTGAGGCTGGTCACCACCAACTGCTCGCCACACGCGCGACGGTACTGGCTGGCCAGCCGCTCGATGAACAGCTTCACCGCCGGTCGCGCGAACGGAAAGGAGACCTCTTTGAGCCGGTAGTTGCGCGTGCCCTCGACTGGCACCAGGACTCCGTTGACCACGAATCGCCGAATCTGGGCCGGCTCGACCACATACGTGAAGTCATGCCCCATCGCTTCCGCCGCTTGTAGATCCATCGACGAGGGACTGCCTCGCAGGCTCTGCGCCGACGCGCTCCCCACCAGCAACGCCGCCGCCAGCCCGAGCCACAGACAGAGGCTCGCACGGCTCTGCCCTTCCTCCTGAACCCGTCGTCTCGATCGCATACCAGTCCGGTGTCTGCTGTTGATAACCACGCCGCGCCGGCGGCGGGCTGTCTACCGTCTATCGTTTCGGTCGACCCGTCGCCTCACAACACCCCCCGGCTCCGAACCGGTGTTCGAGTGGGCACGGCTGGCGCTTACCCAACGGGCGGCGGCTGGGCTCAACCGGCAGACGATCTGTGCCTGGCAGGGCGTCGACCACCGACGGGTGTGCCTCCTGTTCAAGACGCGAAATAGCGACCGATGACGGTCAGCCCCGCCACGCTGGCCACAGCAAGCACGGCTCGTCGGGTGTACCCCCGGTCGAGCCGCGCCGCGATTCGCCTCGACACGAGGAAACCGATCGCGGCCCCGGGGAGCAGCGCGAGGCTCAGAAGCAGCTCGTCGCGGCCGAACCGTCCGACGAGCACCAGTGCCACCAGCGACAGGACCGTCCCTACCAGAAACACGCTTGAGAGCGTGCCGCGCACCCGGGCGCCGGACGCATGCTGGTACAACAGGGCGATCGGCGGTCCGCCGACCGCCGCGATGGTCCCCATCAGACCGGACAGCGCCCCCCCGGCGAACAAGGTCACCGGCCGCGGCTCGACGTGGAGACCAGACACGCTGATGACGACGGCCAGCAGGACCATCGTGCCGAAGACCACACTCAGCTGCTCCGCCGGGAGCAGCGCCAGCACGGCGGCGGCCGGAAGGGTACCGACGAACCGACCCGCCATCGCCCATCGCACTCCCCCGAAGTCGATCGCGTGCCGCTCTCTCAGCGTGAGCAGACCTGTAAATACCATCGTCGACGCCAAGATCGGCCCCGGGACGAACCGACCGTCGATCAGCAGCAGGAGCGGCGAACCCAGCATCCCCATCCCAAACCCGACGGCACCCTGCAAGGTAAACCCCGCCACGCTGCAGAGGACGACAAGTACCGCGTCGAACGGAGACATGAATAGACGGGTGGTCTTTGGGCAGTGTCTGCGCTGGCCGGGCGGCGCGCGCAAGGCGGATCGAGCACTAGCGTACCATGGGGTATGGCATCGATAGCGAACGCGCCGGCAAGAATCGTAGAACCGCTGCCGGCCGCGTCCGTGGTTCTGCTGCGAGACGGCGAGGCGGGTCTGGAAATTCTCTACCTGCGCCGGAGCCCGGACCTGAAGTTCATGGGCGGCTACTGGGTGTTCCCTGGCGGTCGGATCGACCCCGGCGACCATCTGGTCGGAGACACCGACGAACTGGGAGTGGCGCGACGCGCCGCGGCGCGAGAGGCCCACGAAGAGGCCGGCGTCACACTCGACCCGACGTCGCTGCACCTGGTGTGCCAATGGACGACGCCAACCGCAAGTCCGATCCGATTCGCGACCTGGTTCTTCGCCGCGGCCGCCGACCGGACACCGATCAGGGTCGACGGGATCGAGATCCACGCGCATCAGTGGCACCGACCGGAGGAGGCGCTGGTGGCGCATCGCGAAGGCGACCTTCAGTTCGCCAACCCGACCTTCGCCCTCACCACCAGACTGGCCGAGCACACGACCGTCGATGACGCCCTGGCCGCGGTGGATGCCTGGCCGGTGGAACAGATGCTGGGTCGGATTCTTCCGGTCGAGGGTGGCCGGGTCGCGCTCTACGCAGAAGACTGCGGGTATGCGTCGCGCACGGTTGCCTGCGCCGGACCTCACCACCGAGTCTGGATGCTCGACGGCGGATGGCGCTACGAACGCGCCTTCTAGGTTTCCGAGCGAGGCGTCCGTCTGGCGGCGTTACTTCGTCGGTCACATGCCACCTGCATGCTCCCTCCTTGCGCCTGGCCAGACGAACGCCTCGCCCGGAAACCACCCTGGGTGTCGCCTAGGCGCTCACGTGCGCGCCTCGCGGACGCGGAGTGGGGCTCGGCGCCGGGGTCCCCGCGGAGCGGTCGCGTGGCACGCATTGTCGCGCGCCCTTGCAGCCATCCACACGCGGGACGTGAAGTCTTGGGCAGCAAACGGCTGTGGCGGGGTCGGGGTACGGGCATCTCGTCAGAGGAGGGTGGCTTGGCGGTCACCCTGGGGCGGACGGAGGGAGCGGGCATCTCGGTCCGGGAACCGTCGGAGACGAGCCGGGAGGCCCTGCCGCCGCCGGCGAGGACCGTGCACGGGCGCGGAGTTTTCGCGCCCGGTCTGGGATCAGCTACGCGCTCGCTTTTCCCTCGGTGTCGGGACCAGACATCCGTTAGCCCGTGCCAAGCGCTCTGGGGACCACGGTAAGGA
>CAUZAY010000175.1:0-9045 GCA_963577695.1 Vicinamibacteria bacterium
TATTACTTGAGTTGGAAAGCCCGGCAGAGCGGCTTCGAGAGCCGTTTCATCGAGTTGGCCGGTCACATCAACTCGAGCATGCCCCGGTTTGTCGTGGAACTCGTGGTCGCGGCGTTGAGCGAGCAGCGCAAACCGCTGCTCGAAGCCCGGGTACATCTGTTCGGGGTGGCGTACAAGCCCAGCGTCGGCGACGTCCGCGAGTCGCCCGCGATCGACATCGCCCATCTGTTGCCGCGCGGTGGGGCCGTGGTGTCGTACAGCGACCCGCACGTGCCGCGCGTGCGCCATGCCCACCTCGAACTCGAGGCTGTATCATACGAGGTCGCCCTCGAACAGGGGTTCGATTGTGGCGTCATCACGACGGGGCACTCCGAGTTCGACTATGTTGCAATTGCGGAGCGGTCCGTCTGTCTGGTGGATACCCGCAACGCGCTACGCGGGCTCTCGGGGGACCACATTCACCGGTTGTAGGCGCTTGCGCCCTTAGCTGATTTTTCCAAGCGACTGAGTTATTCTTCCACCAACGATGTCCAAACGCGCGATCATTACCGGAATTACCGGGCAAGACGGGTCCTATCTTGCCGAATTGCTGCTCGAAAAGGGGTATGAGGTTGTTGGGGTCACCCGCCGCCTGAGCACACCGAACACCGGGCGCATCGAGCATCTCCTCGGACGTATCGAACTCAGACCAGCCGATCTGCTTGATCAGCTCTCGTTGATGAACGTCGTCGATGAAGTGCGCCCGCACGAGTTCTACAACCTGGCCGCCATGTCGTTCGTGCCGGCGTCCTGGGATCAGCCGCTGCTGACCGGCGAGTTCAACGCCCAGGGGGTGACCCGGGTGCTCGAGGCCATTCGTCGGATCGACACATCGATCCGGTTGTACCAAGCGTCATCCAGTGAGATGTACGGAAAGGTGCGGGAGACGCCGCAAACCGAGGGCACCCCGTTCTATCCGCGCAGTCCGTATGGCGTCTCGAAGGCGTTCGCGCACTACATCACCGTGAACTACCGCGAGAGCTACGATCTCTTTGCGGCGTCCGGCATCCTCTTCAATCACGAATCTCCTCGGCGGGGTCTCGAATTCGTGACCCGCAAGGTCACGGATGGGGTGGCCCGCATCAAGCTCGGTCTCGCTCAGCATCTGTCCCTGGGCAATCTCGACGCGCACCGCGACTGGGGATTCGCCGGAGACTACGTGCGTGCGATGTGGTCGATGTTGCAACAGGAGACGCCCGGCGAGTTTGTGATTGCGACCGGCGTCAGTCACTCAGTCCAGGACCTGGTGCAGACGGCGTTCAGCCATGTCGGATTGGAATGGCAGGAGTATGTCCGGACCGACCCCCGTTTTCTGCGCCCGGCCGAAGTCGACCATCTGATCGGCGACTCATCCAGGGCGCGGGCGGAGCTGGGCTGGCAGCCGAACGTCGACTTCAAGGCACTCGTCACGATGATGGTCGATGCGGACCTTGAACGGCACCGGTCCGCGCGTGCTCCCATCTCCGTTTAGGGCACTCGCACCGCCGGCTGCCGTCCCGTTCAGAGATACGGCCCACGAAGCGCTGCTCTCCGGACCGGACCACAGGCACGGCAGCACCGATTGGGGCCAGACGCAGGCCCACCCTCCATGCCACGAGCGTTGATCACGGCGGTGCCGTTTGGCGAAGTCGACCGGTCTTCGCTGAATCTGCTGAACGCGGCCGGCGTGTCCTTCGATCTCAATCCGCTCGGCCGGAGGTTGAAGGCGGAGGAACTGGTGTCTTTGATTCCCGGCTACGACGTGCTCATTGCCGGCACCGAACCGATTACCGACCGGGCCATCGACGCCGCCGACAGTTTGCGGTTGATCTCCCGAGTGGGAGTCGGCCTCGATAGCGTCGATCTCGCTGCCGCTCGCCGGCGGGCGATTGCGGTCGCCTACACACCGGAAGCGCCGGCCGACGCGGTGGCGGAGCTCACGATCGGTATGGCTCTGTCGCTCCTGCGCGGCGTACATCTGGCCAACCAGGCGATTCGGCACGGCGTCTGGCGACGGCTGCAGGGCCGGCGCCTGGCCCGGGTCACGGTTGGGGTGGTTGGGGTCGGGCGGATCGGTGGTCGCGTGATCAAGCTCCTGTCCGCGTTTGGCGGCCGGATTCTGGGCAATGACCTGACGCGGGCGCCGGTGGATGAGTTGAACCGTCGAGGTGCCAATGTCGAGTGGGTCGAGTTTGGCACGTTGCTTCGCGAGTCGGACATCGTCACTCTGCATGTGCCACTGACGCGTGGGACCAGCCATCTCGTCGGTGCGGGTGAGCTGGCGGTGATGCGCCGCGATGCGCTGTTGATCAATACCTGCCGCGGCGGGGTCGTTGACGAGGCTGCACTGGCGACCGCCTTGCGGGCTGGACGACTCGGGGGCGCCGCCGTCGACACGTTCCGTCACGAACCGTACGACGGCGAGCTTGTCGGCGTTGAGACCTGTCTCATGACCCCCCACATGGGATCGATGGCGGCAGACTGTCGCCTGCGCATGGAACAGGGCGCGGCTCAGAACGCCGTCGCGTTTCTTCGTGGTGATCCACTCGATGAATTGGTGCCGGAGTCGGAGTACGAACTTCAGGAGGACGGGTCGTCGACAGGGCGCTGAAGAACGACGCGGCGCGGTTTTCGGAGCGCGGCGGGATGCCCCGCCCGAAAACGTAGCAGGTTACTGAACAACGTCCGAGGGGGTTTTCTGACGAGGCGTCTATGTGGCTAGGCGCGAGGAGGGAGCAGCCAGGCGGGCTGTGACCGACGAAGCAACACCGCCAGACGGGCGCCTCGTCGGAAAACCTAGCCCGCCGGCGTCGTCATTCCTGACAGCACGATCCGATGCAGGTCCACCAGCGGGGGGACCGCCCGCCAGTCGAAGTCAAGCCGCCGGATCCCATCCTCGATCTGTCTGGCTGGCGCGTCACGTAGGCC
Organism: Vicinamibacteria bacterium; assembly: GCA_963577695.1. GTDB lineage: Bacteria > Acidobacteriota > Vicinamibacteria > Vicinamibacterales > UBA8438 > UBA8438. Next base: position 2,947 of record CAUZAY010000175.1, read on the forward strand.
CCAATCCTCACGGTTGTCGTAGATGACCTCGTGATTGTGCCAGGTTCGGCCCCAGCGACTCTCTGCTTCCTGGCGGCTGGCGGTGTGCTTCGAGGTTTGGTAGCTCGCCAGATGGGCGACGTGGTAAATCGGCGGGCCGATGTCTGCGATTGGCACGCCGCTTGATTGCGCCTTCACGAGGAAATTGTGGTCAATGCCGATCCGAGCCATTCGATATTGCTCGTTGAATCCGCGTAGTCGGTGAAACGTCTCCCGGTCGAGAAGGGTGAAGTCGCCGGCGGCGCCGGCATACAGCGGGGGCGTGATCTGCGGCCTCGGCATGTGGTTGTCTGGATTGTCGAGCAGCTCGTGGTGCAGCGTACTGTCGTCGATCCCCAGCTTGAGGTCGATGCGGTTGGCACGGTAGACACAATGGGGTACCAGGGTCCCTGATGCCAGCGCTCGGCCCATCGCCGCGCTCAGTATCAGATCGGTGTTCGTCGTGAGCACGTATTGTCCCGTGGCACGGCGTACCCCAACGTTCTTGGCCACGAACTCGAGATACTCCAGCCTGGGGTTCAAACTCAGGGCCGCCTGATACCGGCCGTCGACCACGTAGGTGGTCACGCACTCCCGGAATCGTGGTGGAAGGGATTCCTGGAGGCGCTCGACAAGCAGCGGGCGTCCGGGGGTGGGGCACCACTCGACAAGGATCACCTCCGCCGACAGCTTCAGGTTGGCCAGGAGCTCGAGGTTGAATGTGAGCACCCGGAAAAACCGGCTGACGAAGTTGCCCCCGTAGTCGTCGTTGCGCCCGGTGAGCACCAGGCTCAGGAACGGAGGCGCGCTCACGATGGTTTGGCGGTGACCGGTGGTTCGATGGACGGTTCCGTGGTCCCATGCTCGAGGTGATCCCTCGTGCGTCGATCCAGCACGGTGATTGCCCCCTCGAGCACGTCGAGCTTGGTTTCCATCGTCAGCAGGTGTCCGCGGGTCAGCGCGATGATCTGTTCTGCCTGCTGCAGGCGCTGGAACTTGTCCCGCAGGGTGGCCAACTCGTCGAGATGACCTGCGTCCTTGCCCTTCCACCGCTCGGCTTCACGCATTGCCACGGCAGCCTGGGTGTTCACCTGGGAGGCCTGCTGTTTCCACTGGGCCGCCTCGTCCAGCGCGGCGTGGAGCCGCTGTTTGAGGGCGGCCGTGCGGCTCTTGAATTTGTCGGCTCGGGCAGTGGCGGCACGCAGATGGGCGGCGCGCGCGAGGCCAAACCGCCCGAGGATTCCTGAAGGCATGGGAAAAGGTCGCTTGCAGCCAGAGTGTACGATAGTCGGGTCACTGCTCCCGCGCAACAATTCCATCTACGGGCGTCACCGGCCAGGGGTATCATGACGCCTCACGGCCGCCAGCCGAGGTCGTTCGGCGGCGTGGACGCTATGGGGAACATCACGTCCGAGCGACTCGTGCGGCGACTGGCCGACATTGACCGTCGACTGCGCCATGTTGCCGGTCTGCTCCGGCCCGTCGGGACGTCGGGAGGGAACGCGGGTGGCATGCTGCCGGAGTCGGATGGCGCCCCTGAGCCTCCGATCGATGTGCTGCTGGAACGGATCGGACGCACGACGGCTACCCTCGAAGCATCAAGCGTGCAGGACGCCGCGGCCGTCTTGATCATGCGCACGCTGCTGGCCGACGTCTCGCTGGTCACGGGAGCGTTTCGGGGCGCTGCGACCCTGGGCGCGCGACGTCTCGACGAGGTGCGCGCTCTGGTCGAGGAGGCCAGACCGACGGCGACCGAGGGGTGGGAAAGGGACAGGACATCGACGTCGTGACGACCGAAGACCTCGCTGCCAAGGCGGTGCGCATCGAGAAGAAGTTGCTCGACGAAGTCCGGCTGCAACGGAAGATGCTGACCGACATCAGCGAACGTCTCACCCGTCTTGAGACGGAACAGGCGGCCATGGGTGCCATCGTCAGTAAGGTCTTCAAGAGGGTCGTGCACCTGGAGCCCGACCTCCACGCGGTCATGCGGACGTTGCGTCTCGACCACACGGTCTTGCCGTACCCGCAACGGCTCATGGCTCAACGGTACCGCTTGTTGTCCCAGAACGAGGAGGACGGCATCACGCTCGCCCTGCTTGACGAGATCGGCGCGACGAATCAGCGGTTTGTCGAGATCGGCTCAGGGCTGAGCGGCGGCAATTCGGCGTGCCTGGCATCGGAGCTCGGATGGACCGGGCTCATGGTCGACGGCGACCCTGGACACATGATCCAAGTGCGTCGCCGGTTTCCCGGTGTTACCGCGGTGGCGGCCTGGATTACCCGCGAGAACATCAACGAGTTGATCGCAGATGCCGGTCTTGCCGGTGAGGTCGATTTGCTCAGTATTGACCTCGATGGCAACGACTACTGGGTCTGGGAAGCGTTGACCGTCTGTTCCCCGCGCATCGTGGTGATTGAGTACAACTCCACGTTCGGGGGGGACCGCGCCGTGACCATCCCCTACGATCCCAAGTTCAACCGGCATAATCATCGCTTTTGCTACTACGGTGCATCGCTGGCGGCACTGGCCCGGCTCGGCGAGAAAAAGGGATATCGGCTCGTGACCACGGAACCGACCGGCGTCAACGCCTATTTCCTCCGCAACGACGTGGGACCCTGTATTCCAGCCTCTACCCCTGAGGCTGCGTTCCGGCTTCTCAAACGCTACGATATGTGGATGAAGCAGAAGCAGGAAGACGTCTATTCCTACGCCGCTCAGGCCAAGCTCCCGCTCGTTGACATCGAGTGAGCAGGGGACCGATGCCCCTAAGTTTACTTTAGGTCATAAGACCGACGAGACGTTTTCAGCGCCGGCCCGTCTGTTGATCGCGATCCCCGCATGTTGTACACTTCGCGCAACTTGGCCGCTGTTCAGCCCTGCGTTTTTGCTTCACTTTTTCGCTTGCCCACAAGCATCTCCACGAAAGCGCGCCGCGTGCGCCGGTAAGTCGTTACCGGTACGGGGCAGCGCGCGCTGTGGCATCAGGCGAGCGGTGGATCCGGCGGGGGTGAAGCCCGGTTCGTCGTCAGGCGTATGCTGGTCGACGACCGGCGACCGAAGGTTCGGTTGAGGGTCCATGGGCGCCGGCTCGCGGGCTCATGACCACAGAGACGCCCATACAGTCCGACGGATTCGTCTGTCTCTGTCGGGACTGAGAGGGCGGAGTTGTATCAAAAACCTGTCTAGGGCCTCGATGACGCCGATCACGCCACTCACGGCTGAACATCTCCGGCAGGTTACGCTTGTGGTGTTCGACTTCGACGGGGTGTTCACGGACAACCGGGTGCTGGTCGACCAAGACGGCAAGGAGGCGGTGTTCTGCTCGCGAGCCGACGGGCTCGGACTCCAGGCGTTGCGCCGCCTCGGCGTCGGGTCGCTCGTGCTGTCGACCGAGACCAATCCCGTGGTCTCGGCCCGGGCGGCGAAGCTGGGTATCGAATGCGTCCAGGGCTTGGGGGACACCAAGTGGGCCACACTGCGCCAGATTCTCAGTGACCGAGGCCTCCGGGCTGACCGCGTGGCCTATGTCGGCAACGACATCAACGATCTGGACTGTCTGCGCCATGTGCCGGTGTCCATCTGCGTGGCCGATGCGTATCCGGCGGCGCTGGACGTGGCTCGGTACGTGACACAGCGGTCTGGCGGCTTGGGTGCGGTGCGTGAGGTGTGCGACCTGATGGTGGAGTCGCGCGAGGGCGCGGAGGCATGAGCGCGGCGCCGAACGCGGCCCAGCGCGCGTCACTGAGCCCGGCGCCGAACCCGGTGCCAGGTATGGTCTCACCCGTCCGAGCTCACGCCGAGGATCACCGTCCGCCTCGCAGCGCCGACACCACGAGCCCGCCGGCGGGGTCGCGCCGCACATTGTTTCTCTCCGTGCCAGCCGGCCACCACGTGGCCGACCTCGCACGTGGGCCGTTCCTACGAACGTTGCTCGATGCGAGACCGCGACCCCAGGTCGTCGTGCTGTCTCCGTTTGCCGCCGATCGGCACCTGGTGTCCGAGCTCGAGCGACAGGATGTGCGCTGCGTCCCGGTGTTTGCGGCGCCACCCAGTCTGGGAGCCCGGGTGGTCGATTCGATTCTGAGCGAGCGGTTTCTTCTCGACTCCGGCTTGCGGGCGGTCCGGATTCAGCGCGACCGCGCGCGGTTGATGGAAACGTGGCGGGGACGTCGCGTGCTCATCGCGCTCAAGGCGGCGGTGTGTCAATTACCGGTGTCCAGACGCGCTTGGTTTCAGGTGGCGCAGCGGATCGCCGACGTGTCCGCATATCGGACGCTGTTCGAGACCCATCGTCCCGATCTGCTGGTGACCGCGACCGCCGGTTTTCTGCCAATCGAAATGCCGCTCATCTACGCGGCCAAACGTTTCGGCGTGTCGCAGATGGGTGTCGACCTCGGGTGGGACAATCTGTCGTCGAAATATCACACGGTGTTGCCGGTCGACCATCTGGCCGTGTGGAACGAGACCATGCGGGAGGAGGCGGTTCGCTTTCACGGTTTCGCGGCGCACCGCGTCATGGTGACCGGGGCGCTGCCCTTCGACGCCTACTTCGGTGGCGAGCCGATTCCGACCCGGGCTGAGCTCTGTGCGTCGGTCGGCGCCGATCCGGCTCGCCCGCTGGTGACTTTGGCCACCGCCCCTGCCTTGGTCTACCCGACCACCGATCGCATCGTTGAGATCCTGGTGCGAGCGATCGGTGACGGCGCGCTCGACGCCGAGGCCCAACTCCTCGTCCGCGTGCATCCGAGGGATCACGCGGACCTCTACGCCAGGTTTCATGACGGTCGACACGTCTTCGTTGAAAAGCCGTTCGAGCAGCTCCAGCGAAGCCGTGGGGCCTCGGAGCTTGACTCGTTCACGCCGGTAGCGGCCGGCCGGCGCCGACTGGCGGCCACGATGGCGCACAGCGATGTGGTCGTGAACTTCGCGTCGACCACAACCGTGGAGGCGGCAATCTTCGACACCCCGGTCGTGAACATCGGTTTTGATGACACGCCCGCGCTGCCGTTGCCGCTTTCCATCGGCCGGTATTACCAGTTCGAGCACTATCAGCCGGTCGTGGAGACCGGGGCGGCACATGTGGCCACCAGCGCCGACGACCTCGTGGGCGCGGTGGGGCGCTATTTGGCCGACCCGGCGATTGATGCCGAGGGACGTCGCGAGCTGGTGCGGCGGTGCTGCACGTTCACCGACGGACGGGCCAGCATTCGGCTCGCCCGGTGGGTACTCGACACGCTCGCCGAAACTGCGCCGGCCGAGGCGCGGTCGTGAGGGGTGGGACCTACCGCCGCGCCGGTCGGGGGCAGAGCCTACGCCAGCTCCTGCAGCAAGGACGTCTGCTGGTGCTGCGTGACTTTCGGTTTCGCTACCGGCAGGCCTATCTGGGATACATCTGGGCGGTGGCTCGTCCGGTGGCGGGTGTGTTGCCGTTGATCTTGGTCGGCAATGCCTTCAGCTTCGGGGGCGACATGGAGGCGGCCGACTACGCGCTGTTCGCGACGGGTGGATTCCTGATGTGGCAGCTGTTCTGGGACTCGGTCATCTCGCCGCAGTGGCTCGCCCGCCGGCTTCGGCGCACCTTCAAGGAGGCGCCGCTTCGCCCTGAATCTGTGGTGGCGGCCGGGGCCGGACTGGTGCTGTTTAACGCCTCGTTCTACGCCGCGATTTTCGTCCTGGCCTCCGTTCTGGTCAGGACCGCGCCACCGTCGACCGTGTGGCTGACGTTGCTGGCTTTTCCGATCATCGTCATTGGCGGGCTGGCCATCGGTACCATCTTCGTACCCCTGACGTTTGTGTACCTCGATTTTCGTTTCGGACTGCCGCTGCTGTCTCCTTTCTTGCTCTGGACCGCGCCGATTCTCTACGCCTCTCCCGAGGAGGGGGTGCTGGCCGTCGTCAACCGCTGGAATCCGCTGACGTATCTGATCAACGTCCCCCGTCAGTGGCTCGTGCGAGGCACGACCGGCGACGAACTGACGTTTCTGTTCTGCGCCGTGGCGTTCGGCGCGCTGTTCTGGCTGGGACTGCGTTTCTTGCGCCGCGCGTTGCCGCTTGCGGTGGAGAGCCTGCCTTAGTGTGTG
>CAUZAY010000176.1:0-9007 GCA_963577695.1 Vicinamibacteria bacterium
ATCATCGACGGTAGCCTCCCCGAGACACCATCCCGCCATGCGACATCGCCGCCGGTAGCGACACCGGCACCTCGAGAACCGCGATACGGTGACATCTTCCCGCAACCACGGCCCGTTGCGATCCGGGTCGGTGGGGCCATAGAGGCCGACGACCGGCGTGCCGAGGGCCGCCGCCAGATGCGCCGGGCCCGTATCACCAGCCACCATCAGCCGGGCTTGCCGCAACATGCTTGCCAGGGTCGGGATGGTCGTGGGTGGGCTCAATTCGGCGGCGCCGTCCGCGCCATCGACGACCGCTCGTGCCAGTGCCTCGTCGCCCGGTCCCCACGCGATCACCGCGCGTAGCCCGAGTGTGTCGCGCAGCCAACGAGCCACCGCCGAGAAACATTCCGGCGGCCACCGCTTGTTGGGCCAGCCAGCGCCGGGATTCAGCACCACGAACCCGGTGTCCGACGCATCGGGAGACACGGTCTCGACCGATTCTGGAAACGGCGCCTCCAAGGGGAAGCTGATGCGCGACACGTCCGACCCGAGCGCGCCGGCCAGGGACAGATTCTTGTGAATGACGTGCGCCGCGGGATCCGCCGGCTGGTGGCGCTCGGTGTAGAAGACACCGGCGGACCGCTCGCGCAGATGCGCGGAACTGAAACCGAGCACCCGAGTGGCTCCACTGAGCCTCGCGACCACGGATGATTTCAAGAGTCCCTGGGCATCAATCGCAACGTCGTATCGCTCGAGGGCCAGGACACGACGTAGTTCGGTCAGACGCGCGACCAGGGCGGCAGACCGGGTGCGCAGGACGATGCGGCGGTCGAGAATCGGGACCAGATCGAGCACGTCCCGGTATCGCTCGTCAACGACCCAGTCCATCCGGGCCTCCGGGAACCGGGCCCGGAGGGCCGCTGCCATTGGCAGCGCGTGGATGATGTCGCCAAGCGCGCCAAGCCGAACGATGAGAATCGCGCGCATCGTCGACTAGCCGGGCTGCTCTCGAATACGGGCAATGACGTCGCGTGTCGAGTGGTCCTTCTCGTCGCCGATGATGACGGTCCGCCCGCCATACGCGAGCACGACACCGCGTTCCGGCACCGTCTCGACCGTGTAGTCGCACCCTTTGCAATGCACCTCAGGACGCAGCGTCGTCAGCAGTCGCTCGACCGTCAGGTCGGGGAACACCACGACATAGTCCACGACCCGGAATGCCGCGATGAGATCGGCGCGGTCCGCGGCGGCCTGGACGGGGCGTCCCGCCCCTTTGAGCGCGGCGACCGACGCATCGTCGTTGATCGCCACAATGAGTCGGTCGGCCTGGGCCGCCGCGCCGGTCAGATACCGCACATGCCCGACGTGCAGGACGTCGAAACAACCGTTCGCAAACGAGCAGGTGAGGCCGGCGGCCCGGTCGGCGCGCACGCGGGCGATGAGTTCCGCCTCCGACATGACCGGTGCACCGGGCGTCGTCATCGCCATCACCCGCGTTGTCCAGACCCAAGATCCATCGCGACGGCCTGCTGCAACTCGTCGGCACTCAGCGTCGCCGTGCCCCGTTTCATCACGACGAGGCCACCGGCGTAGTTGGCAAGCAGCGCCGCCTCGGTGGCCGACGCGCCCACACTCAGCGCCATCGCCATTGTCGCAATCACCGTATCGCCGGCGCCGGTCACGTCGGCCACCTCATCCGTCCCGAAGATGGAGATGTGCTGGGTCGGCCGGCCCGGCTCGAACAGCGCCATCCCGCGACTGCCCCGCGTCACCAGCATGGCCCGCATCTGGGTGCGCTTCAGGAGCTCGCGCCCCGCCCGCTCCAGCGCGTGGGCATCGTCTCCCACGGTGACGCCGAGCGTCTGCTCCACCTCGGATTCGTTGGGCGCGGCGATCGTCAACCGACGGTATTTCAGAAGCGCGTATCGGGAGTCGAGGAGGATCGGTGCGGCCGGACGCCGTCCCCGCCGCGGGAGTCGACGCTTCAGGGCGGCCACCAGAGACGGCGTGACCAGACCGGTGCCATAGTCCGACACGATGACCGCATCGCAGCCAGCCACGGCCGCCACCGCCCCCTCAGTGACCTGCGCCCGCATCTCGCGGGTCACCGGCTGGCTATCGCGGTCGATCCGAACAACCTGCTGCCGCGCTGAATGGACGCCACCGGCCAGAATGCGGGTCTTGGTCGGCGTGTGATAGCCGGCCGGCCTGACCAGCCCGGTCCTGACCACCTGCCGTGGGAAGCGCCGAACCAGCCGACGCCCGGTCTCATCGGTCCCGAGCAGACCGACGAGACACGCCACCCCGCCAAGCGCCGCGACGTTGTGGGCCGCGTTCCCGGCGCCACCGGGCGTGACCTCGGTCGAGTCGTACTTGAGAATGAGCACCGGCGCTTCTCGCGACACCCGATCGATCCCTCCGTAAATGAACTCGTCAGCGATGAGATCCCCGACGACGGCGATGCGGGGGCGACGGAACGACTCGATCAGGCGGGTCAGCCGAACCAACAGCTCGTGGTCGCCTGGCCCGGGGTGCACGGACGCGTGAATCATTGGGTACCTTCAGAGATCTGATGTTCCAGAATCCGCACGGTGGCAGCCATTAGATCGTCCACGATGATCGCGTCTGCGCGCGGGTCGGGTCGAGCTGCCTGCGTGACCCCGTATCCGGTGCGCACGAGCATACCGGTCGCGCCGACCTGAGCGGCCACCACCATGTCGCTCCACTTGTCACCGACCATGTAGGACCGGGCCAGGTCGAGGTCGAGGTCAGCCGCGGCCTGCCGCAGCATCCCAGCCGCCGGCTTTCGGCAGTCACAGGTCTGACGGTAGCCACCACGGGCCGCGTGCGGGTCGTGAGGACAGTAGTAGATTCGCTCGATCGCGGCGCCCCCGGCCTCGAATCGCCGCTGGAGCCATTCGTGCAGCTCGACGACGAACCGCTCGTCCACTAGCCCGGCGGCCACCCCTCCCTGGTTCGTCACCACCACGACCGGGAAACCGGCCTGATTCAGCAACCGGACGGCGTCGATGGCAAAGGGAAACAGCGTGAGTCGCTCACGCCGGTCGAGATGACCGACATCCTCGTTGATGGTCCCGTCACGATCCAGGAACACGGCCGGCCTCATGCGTCAGCGTCCTGGCTCGCAGTCAACGGGGTTGACATCTGCCTCGCCACCGCCTCAAACACTCGGTCTTCGGAGATACGAGTCATGCAGCGGTGGTCGATAGGGCAGTCTCGGAAGAAACACGGCCGGCACCAGACATCGTGGGTCAGCACCTCGTGGTGCCCCACGGGCGCGGTCAACCGGTCATCGGTCGGACCAAAGAGCGCCGTGACAGGCACCCTCAGCGCCGCCGCCAGATGCATGGGGCCCGAGTCACTGGAGACGAACGCCTGGCAGGACGCGAGGAGACCGACGAGCTGAGCCAAATCGGTGCGACCGATCAGGTTCACGACCGACGCGCCTCGTCTGCTTGTCCCTGGCGACGCGAGCGAGGATTCTATCGCATAGCCCGCATCGCGGTCGCGTCCGCTACCGACCAGCACGACGACGGCCCCGGACTGCTCCGCCAGTCGTGCCGCGACACCCGCATAGCGCTCCGGACGCCACCGTTTGGCATACCCATAGGCGGCGCCCGGGGCCATCCCGACCAGCGGTCGGTCGGCGGCCACACCGGTCGCGTCGAGCAAACGCCGAGCCGACGCCAACGTCTCGGGAGGAGCCTGCAGCTGGGGCTCGGACCCGACGGGGTCGATGTCGAGGCCGCGAACGAGGGCCAGATACTCGTCAACCTGGTGGGTCCGGGATGTCGGCCGGGCAACCGCGCGGGTCAGCAGCCGGCCACGCCAGCGTCCGGCGAACCCCCACCGTTCTGGGATGCCGGCACCTCTGGCGACCCAGGCAGCGCCGAACGAATTCGGAAGCAGCACGGCCAGATCGAACCGGCCCTCGCGAAGCTGCGCCACGTCCGCGTGGCGTGCGCGTACGCCGCGCAGGTCTCGACGCACTGGCACGACCTGGTCTACGCCGGCCACCGCCGCCAGGAGCGGGCTGAACGCCCGCGGCCCGGCCAGTGCCAACTCGTCCTCGTCGAAGTGAGCCCGCAACGCCGCGAACGCCGGCAACGCCATCACGATGTCGCCAAGCCAGTTTGGCGTTCGGACGAGCACGCGCATGGGGCTTAGCGCTTCCCCTCTGAGGCTCGCAGACGCGGCTCCGCCGATGGGGCGTCCGCCGTGCTCGCATCGACGCCCACCCGCCACCGTCGGTGCATCCAGAGCCACAATTCGGGATGTCGACGCACATACTGTTCCAGTACATCCGTGCACCGCTGGGTCAGCACGCGGACCGCATCGGGATCGTCCGGGTCCGGCGCCACGACCGGGGTCTCGTACACCAATCGGTAGCGCCCCCCCGACAGCGGCAGCGCGAACACCGGCATGATGGGCGCCCCGGTGCGCAGCGCCAGTTTGGCGATCGCCGACGTCGTGGAGGCCGGACGGTTGAAGAAATCGATCGTCACCGCGCTTCTATCCTGCAGATGTTGGTCGATCAGCATGCCGACCGATTCGCCCTGGCGGAGCGCGCGCAACAGACGTCGCACCGCGCCCTGGCGCCCAATGACACGCGTGCCCACGCGGGTGCGCAGCCGGTGGATCATCACTTCGAGGTACGGGTTGTCGAGGGTGCGCGCCACCATCAGGATCGGGTCGTGACGGACGGCGTGCACCAAGATCTGCATCTCCCAGAACCCGAAGTGACCGCAGAAATAGATCACACCGCGCCCGGCGGCCACGGCCCGCTGCATGCGGTCCTCCCCCTCGAACTCGACCCGCTCGAGCATCTGCTCGACGCTCATCGCGTCAAACCGGAGGAGGTCGAACACGTGTCGTCCGAGGTGCGTGAACGCACCCCGGACAATCGATCGGCACGCCTCATCCGAGCGCGAGGGAAACGCAGCTCGCACGTTGGCCAACGCGATGGTGCGCCTCCGTCGATCCAGCCGATGGAACAGCCGGCTTGCTCCGTCCGCGAAATACATGACCCATGACCGCGGCAATACACGAGCCACCGTCCGGACCGCCACCACGGCCAGATACTCGAACCGATGCCGGATCGGGTGACGACGGCGCGCGATCGATTGGCTGTCGTAGGGCTCGCTCATGCGGCGGCGCTCCGCTCGGCCTCGAGCCGTTCGGCGAGAAATGCTCGAAACGCGTCGGCCGGCTCCACCTCGAGCGCCAGCGCGACGGTCGCCACCGGGAGCGTCAGTGGGAGCATTGACTCCAGCCGCACCCAGTCTTTTTCGGTCGTCAGGATAACCCGAGCGCCAACGGACCGGGCCGCATCCTGCAACCGTGCGGAATCGCGGGGCGAATACGGATGGTGATCACGAAAGGTCCGTGTGCCGCGCAGCATGAAGCCCGCATCGCGGATATCGTCGAAGAACCGTTCGGGCCGAGCAATACCGGCCACGGCGAATACCGGCGTCCCGGGTGCGACCTCACCCGGTTTGACCCGCGGGGCCCGGACCAGGGCGGCACCCAGCCGCCGCCGCGCGCCGAAACAACGCGAGAGCGACAGACGCTCGGCGACCGCGCCGCGCTGCGCTGCATTGCCCCCCACGACCACCACGGCGTCCGCGCATCGGGCGGTCGACAACCGCTCCCGCAATGGTCCGGCCGGCAGCACGGCCGCCTCGAGATCGGTCGGCGACACGACCAGCAGGTCCGTGCCCCGGGCGAGCGGTAAATGCTGAAACCCGTCGTCCAGCAGATGCACCGTGGCGCCCAGGTGTATCTCCGCCAGGCGACCGGCGAGATACCGATCGGGGGAGACGACGACGGAGACGCCGTCGAGTGACCGAGCTAGCATCCACGGTTCATCGCCGGCGGTACTCAACCGGCCAACGATGCGACCTGCCTCCCGCACGACCACCACCCCGTCGACCGCATCGTCGCGCCCATAGCCGCGGCTCAATACCGCGGGTCGCTCGCCCATGGCCAGCAGGAGCCGAGCCAGGTGAGCCGTCAACGGTGTCTTCCCGCTGCCCCCCACGCTCAGCGCCCCCACACTGATCACGGGCCGGCGTAACCGTCGACGCTCCTCGGGACGGCACGCATACCAGCGCCGTCGTCGCCATGCCGCGGCGCCATAGAGGCGGCTGAGCACGCGACGCATCATCGAGTCCCGAACGGCCGTACGGCACCGGCATCGGCGCCGCCCGCGAGGGGCAAGAGGGAGGCGACCGCGTCCAGGGTTCGATCCGTAGCGCCGCGGTTCGCGTCCACAAGGGCGCGAGCCGCCGCCCCCAAGGCGGCACGCTGCACCGGGTCTCCCAGCAGTGCAGCGAGCGCCGGCTGGAGGGCGTCAGCAGAGTCGATCTGCCTGGCCGCCCGATTCTTCAGAAACAACTCCGCGATCTCTGCAAAGTTCTGCATGTGCGGACCGAACACCACCGGCTTCCCCCAGACCGCGGGCTCGAGGAGGTTGTGCCCGCCTGTCGGCACCAGGCTACCGCCGAGAAACACGATGGTCGCGATTTGCATCAGGGTCGCCAGCTCGCCAACCGTATCGAGCACCACCACCGCCGCCCGAGGCTCCCGATCCACCGGGAGGGTACTCCGCGTCACCGTATCCAACCCCCGACGTCTCGCCAGTGCGACAACCTCGGAGGACCGCTCCGGATGTCGGGGGGCCAGCACCAACAGCGCGTCCTTATCTCGCTGCCGGAGACCCGCGAAGGCATCCAGCACCGCCGACTCCTCTCCGGGATGCGTGCTCGCCGCCACGATGACGGTGCGACCGACCGTGATTCGGAATGTGCGCATCACACTCGGCGGCATCCAGGACGCCCCAGTAGCCGGCACCGGCAGCGTGTCGAACTTCAGGTTCCCGGTGACGATGACCCGGTCCTCCGGTACGCCGAGATCGATCAGCCGTCGTCCCGCCTCCTCGCTCTGCGCACAGCACAGCGACAGGTTCGCCAATACTCGTCGGAAGAACGATCGGACAAGCCGATACCGCGGGTACGACCGGTCCGAGACGCGTCCGTTGACCAGCACTGTACAGACACCCTGTCGCGCGCACTGGGCGAGCAGGTTCGGCCAGAGTTCAGTATCGACCATCACGAGCAGGGCCGGGCGCACTTGCTCGAGCACCCTCTTCACCACGGGTGCCAGATCGACCGGAAAGTAGAACACGCCGTCGAGCGTCTCCACCGAAGCCGCGACCGAACGCCCGGTCTGGGTCGTGGTCGACAACAGGAGACGATGTTCGGGATATCGTTCGCGGAGCGCCGGAATCAGTGCACGCGCGGCCAACACCTCCCCCACCGACACGGCATGGATCCAGATGGACCGCGCACGGTCCGGGTTGAGCGTGGCCGGCAGCCGACCCCACCGTTCCGACAGCGTACCTATGTACTTCCCGTGACGCGCCGCCTGATACAGCAGTCGCGGGGCGAGCGCCACGGCGTAGCCGATGATGGCCAGACTGTAGAGGAAATACATCAATGGACGGTCGTCCGAGTATACGGTACGCGCCGGTTTGACGGCGACCAGCCAGCCTCAATAGAATAGAACGTTTGTTGACGGGCCCGTGGCCCGCAAGGTGGCTCTCGCTTGATCGGGCCGACCGCGTGGCGGCCCCCTCACGCCCGATGCGACGAAGGCCTCACGCCACGACACCCCGCCCTTGGACGGACCAACAATCGGAGGAAGACGCGTGGCAACTCGAGTAGGGATCAACGGATTCGGCCGTATTGGCCGGAACATCATGCGGGCGGCGCGAGGCGAGAACCAGATCGAGATCGTCGCGGTCAACGACATCACCGATACCGGCACGCTGGCCCACCTCCTCAAGTACGACTCGGTGCTCGGCAACCTGAGCGACGAGGTTGCCGTTGATGGCGACGGTATCCGAATCGGCGATCACCGCTTTGGAGTGACATCCGAACGCGACCCCGCCAACCTCCCGTGGGGCGACTTGCAGGTCGATGTGGTGTTGGAGTCGACCGGTATCTTCACGAAGCGAGACGACGCGGCCAAACATCTCGCGGCCGGCGCGAAGCGGGTCATTATCACCGCCCCGGCCAAACAGCCGGACCTGACCGTCGTGCTCGGCGTGAACGACGAGAAATACGACCCCGCGCTGCACAAGATCATCTCGAACGCCTCCTGCACGACGAACTGTCTGGCGCCGGTGGCGAAGGTGCTCAACCAGGAGTTCGGTCTGAAGCGCGGCTGGATGACCACGGTGCACTCCTACACCAACGACCAGAAGCTGCTCGACCTGCCGCACGCGGATCTACGACGGGCCCGGTCGGCGGGCCTCTCCATGATCCCCACCACGACCGGTGCGGCCGTCGCGGTGGGTGAGGTCTTGCCCGAGCTCAAGGGCAAGTTGGACGGCATCTCGATCCGGGTCCCGACCCCGAACGTGTCGGTGGTAGACCTCGTCGCCCAGGTGAACAGCACGACCACCGGCGACGCCGTCAACGCAGCGTTCAGCGCGGCCGCCGACGGCGCGTTGAAGGGCATCCTGCAGGTGTCCACCGACCCGCTGGTCTCCATCGACTTCAAGGGCAATTCACACTCATCGATCGTCGACGCGGCGTACACGAGCGTGATGGACGGCGACTTCGTGAAAATACTGTCCTGGTACGACAACGAGTGGGGCTACTCCTCTCGCTGTGTCGATTTGGTCAAATTCCTCGCCGACAAAGGGCTCTAGCACGATGCTGAAAACGTCCGCGGGAGTTTTCTGACGAGGCGTCTGTCTGGCCAGGCGCAAGGAGGGAGCAGCCAGGTCGGCTGTGACCCCGCTGAGCCGATGCCACGACGTCCGCCCTCTAAGGGCGCCTCGTCGGAAAACCTCAGGTCTCGGACGCCTCGACCGTGACCAAGAAGACTATCCACGAGCTGGACCTCAAGGGTCGGCGGCTGTTCGTTCGGGTCGATTTCAACGTGCCGATCCGTGGGGGCGCGATCGGGGACGACACGCGGATCCGCGCGGCGCTCC
>CAUZAY010000177.1:0-8993 GCA_963577695.1 Vicinamibacteria bacterium
CACCGTGCCGTTCGCGTTCCTCCTGGCGTTGGTAGGGTGGATGCCTACCGCGATCGACGTGTCGGCCTGGAGCTCGCTGTGGACGCTGGCCAAGAACCAGGCTTCCGGCGAGCGGTGCTCGGTGGAGACCGCCCGGCAGGACTTTCTCGTTGGTTACGTCGGCACGGGCGTACTCGCGTTCATCTTTGTCGTTCTCGGCACGGGCGTCATGTACGGGACCGGCGAGACCTTCGCGGCCGAGGGTACGGTGTTCGCCACTCAGCTGGTCGACCTCTACAGTGCCACCCTCGGCGCTTGGACCCGTCCGGTGGTCCTCGTGGCGGTTGTGACCACGATGCTGTCCACCACGCTGACGGTCATGGATGGCGCCCCACGGGTGCTAGAGCGCACGTTCTTCGTCCTGCGGTCGCGGCCTGCGGACGGTCCACCGCCGTCCTGTGGCCCGGTGTACTGGTGGAGCCTGGCCGCGCTCGTGGCCCTGACATTGGTCGTGATGGTGCTGTTCATCGGCAGCCTGACGGCGATGATCGACTTCGCGACCACTGTGTCGTTCCTGACGGGGCCGATTCTCGGCTATCTGACGCTGCGCGTCGTCACCGCCGACCAGATGCCGGCGGAGCACCGTCCCGGTCCGGCCATGCGCGCCTTGTCGTGGATCGGTATCCTGCTGCTCGGCGGGACCGGGCTGTTCTACCTGGTGTCGCTCTTCGGCTGATGGTTTCCTGCCGAGGCGTCCGCCTGACGGCGTTGCTTCCTCGGTCACATGCCACCTGCATGCTCCCTCGTCGCGCCTTGTCAGCCGAATGCCTCGGCAGGAAACCGCCCTGCGTCGTCTTGCAGCAGCCACCGTGTTCCGCCCTTACTTCCACCAGAGCAATGCCTACGTCAGCGGACTGAAGCCAGAACCGACTACGCGCAAGGGTGCGAAGAAGAGGGGAGTGGTTACCGGCCGAGGCGGCTGTGCCAGAGGCGGAGCTCTGGGAATCGCCGCCACCAGGCCCAGCCGAGGTAGGAGCCGGCGTAGAAGGGGAGCACGACGAGCGCCTGGAGTACGAACGGCGCGGAGGAGATGAGGGCCCACAGGATGAGCGGCGGCACGGTCAGCGCGAGGGCCAGACCGAGGCGTCCCACGATGTGCCGCAGCGGCAGCCGTAAGGCCGGCAGTGGTCGCCGCAGCGCTCGGCGAAGCAGCGCGAACTCGCACCAGGCCCCAACACTTGCCGCAAGCCCCAGCCCCACGGCGCCGAGGCGGAGGTCCTGCGTGGAGCCGGAGAGGCCGAACACCTCCCGCACCGGGAAGTCGTCCAGAGCGAACATCATGGCGGCGCCGAGGAGTGCGGACCCCGCGAGTCGGACACCAGCGATGCGCGCCGGCGTTCGGGTGTCGTGGAGGGCGAAGAAGACGTTCTGCAGTAGTCGAGACGTGGCCGAGGCCAATAGGCCCAGGGTGTAGGCGCAGAGCACGGCGTAGACCAGCAGGTTGGCTTCGAGGGTGAAACCGCCTCCGCGGAAGAGCAGACCAGACACCAGGAAGCCGAACAACAGGTACCCGGCTACCGAGGGCGCGAGCGCGAGCATCGACTGACGGAGGGCGCGGTCAATCCGTCCGGCGATCTCCTGACTTGCTCGCTCCGAGTCGGCGCTGGACAGCTCGGGCAGTTCGGCCGCCGCGACCGACATGCCAAACGTGCCCAGTGGCAAGTTGATCAGTATCGCCGCGTACCCGATGGCTGCCAGCGCACCGTCGGCCAGCCAGCTGGCCAGGAACATGTCGACGTAGATCGACAGCTGGACAACGCCGCGGCCGGCCAGCGCCGGTCCCACCGCCCGCAGGGCGTCTGCGACGCCTTCCACCTGGCGCGAGAGTGAAATTCGTAACCCCCGAGTCAGCCGGAGCACCAGTGGCAGCTGTACCGAGAACTGTAGAAATCCCCCGATCAGGGCCCCGACACACGCGGCGAGAAGCCAACGGTCGAGGACCGGGATGTCGGTGCCCAGAGACCCGGCGGAAAGGTCCGCACCTTGAGCGCTCCACAGCAATGCGGTGACGATGGAGGCGTTCCAGACCAATGGCGAAAGATAGGGCAACAGGAAGCGCCGATGGCTGTTGAGTACCCCCAGGGCCCACGCGGATAGGACGAGGAAGCCCGTCATCGGGAACACGAGTCGTACCGCTTGGACCGTGAGTGCGTACCGGTCCACCGTTCTCTGTCCCGCGGCCACCTCCACGGCGTCGCCCGTGAAGCCGGCCGCGAGCACCGAGACAATGGCCGGAGCTAAGACCACGCCCAGGACCACCAGCACGCTGACCACCGCCACGAGGAGACCGAAGACCGCTCCGGCGAAGCGTCCGGCCTCCTCCCGCCGTCCTTCGGCCAGAAGTCGTGAGTAAAAAGGGATGAACGCAGCGGAGAGGGTTTGTTCACCCAACAGGTTCTGGAGCGCGTTGGGAGCGCGCATGGCGCTGCGGAACACGTCCGCATGGGGCCCGACCCCAAAGAATCGGGCCAGGATCATCTCTCGGACGAGTCCCCCCAGCTTGCTGAGCAGCATGCCGAGCGCGACGAAGCGAGCGCCGCTGGGTTTCGGCTGGACGTCGACCATGCCGGCGAACTCAGCGTGCGCCGGTCAATTCGTCGAACACGTTTTGGAACCGTATCGGGGCGAGGGGCCAGCCGAGGTCGCTGGTGTCCACTCTGGAGGCGATGTTCTCGCGGGTCGCGCCGCCGCGGATCTCCGCGGCGACTCGGGCAATCACCGTCTCCATGTTGTTCCGGAATGTCCGGACTTCGGCCTTGGACAGGATGGGACCGTGACCGGGGATGACGGTGTCGAAATCGAGCCCAAGCACCCCGGTCAGCGTGCTGGGCCACTCGGTCGCGCTGCCGCCATTGCCGAAGTCCCAGAACGGCGCCAGCGTGGTGCCATCCAGGCGGTCGCCATAGATAAACAGGTCGCCAGTGTGAATGACGTGGAGGTCCGGAAAGTAGATGACGGAATCGCCGTTTGTGTGGCCACGTCCAAAGTGATGCGCCTGGACCTCGGCGTCACCGAGAAATACGGCTGTTTCATTGGTGAAGGTGATGGGCGGCGCGCCGGTCTGGTTGTTGCGGATGATGTTCTCGCGTGCGTTGCGGTGGGCAATCACCTCGGCGGCCGGCATGAAGTCGGCATTGCTGCCGGCATGGTCGCCATGATGGTGAGTGTTCATGACGTACTTGATCGGCTGATTGGTGACGCTTCGCACCTGCTCAGTGATGAAGTCGAAGCTGTAGGGGAACTTGTTGTCGACGATGATGACGCCTTCGTCGGTCACCCGGACCGCGACGTTGCCGCCGGACTGTGCGCCGTCGAATCCAGGGATGACGTAGAGGTCGTCCGCGACCTCGCGTATTTGCAGCCGAGCTTCCTGCTCGGGCGTAAAGGTCGGTTGCTGCTGACGGCCCGTCGCGACCAGCACCGTACCAACCAGGACCAACACGGACAGCGCACCGATTCTCTTCAGTTCAGGCATGGCTACTCCTCGACGATGGCGACCCCCCAGGGGCGTTCGCCGACGGGAATGGTGGCGATGACCTGCAGCGACTCGGTGTCGACCACCGAGACGTCGTTGGACGGTCCGTTGGCCGCGTAGAGGTAGCGCCCGTCGGATGTGAGCGCGATGCCCCAGGGGCGAGTCCCCACCTCGACCGACCCCACCACCTCGAGGGTACCGGCGTCGATCACCATGATCAGGCGCCCCCGTCCAGTGGACACGTAGACGCGCGCCCCGTCGGGTGACACGACGACGTCCATGGGGCGGACGCTTTCGCCGGTCAACTCGACGGTGGCGGTGACCGTGTGCGTGCTCGTGTCGACGACCGAGACCGTCCCGCCGTTCTCCGCGGTGACGTAGGCGCGGGTGCTGTCGGGGGAAAAGTTGGATGAGCGGGGACGCGCGCCGACGTCAAATACAGTCACGACCTCCAGCGCGACGGCGTCGATCACCGTGACCTGGCTGTCGTTCTCGGAGGTGACGTAGACCCACTGTCCGTCGGGGCTCAAGGTCACGCCTTCCGGTTCACCGCCGACCGGCAACTCGGCCACGATGTTTCCGGTGGCAATGTCCACGATGCTGGCGAGCGCGGCGTCCTCGTTGGCCACGAAGACGCGGGTGCCGTCCGCGCTGACCGCGATCTGTTCCGGATCGGTGCCGGCCTGGAGCACGTTCGCGACCCGCTGCTCGGCGATGTCGACGATGCCAACCCCGTCGGCCGCCCGATCGGGCGGTGGCAGGGTGTCCTCATCGACCCCCGGTGGCGCTGGCGGCGACCCGCTCAACGCGACGAAAAGCTGTTGGCCGTCGGGGCCGACCTTGATGCCCCTCGGTCGTTTGCCGAGTGGGATCGTGGCGGTCACTTCGTGGGTGTCACCTCGGATCACGGTCAGGTCGCCGGACCCTTCGTTCGTGACGTAGACGACATACGGCGGCGGCGGCGCATCGGGCATCGGCGCGGCAGTCGTGGCCCCGACATCGGATTCCTGATCGCCCGGCGTCGAGGCGCCGGAGCAGCCGACGAGGAGCAGGAGGGCGGCAAACGCGTAGCTCTTGATTCGCATAGCTGGAGACCTTACGAGGTTGAACTGTCTGTCGGCGCCTGGTCGGCGGACCCGGTCGCTGGACTGGCGGCGTGTTCCGGTTCAGCTGCGTCGGAGGCTGATTCGGAGGTCGTGTCAGAGACCGGATTCGGGGCTGCCTCCGCCGCCGATTCACCGCTGGGCTCAGGCACTGGGTCAGCCGGCGACGGGGTTGAGCCGGCCCCGACCGCCAGATTGGCGACCTCCATGACGATCCGGCTGTAGGCCCCAGGGTCCGGCAGTTCGCCACCTTCGGCGAGAATCGCCTGGCCGTGCAGCAGTTGCGCGTAGGTCTTCAGCTCCGGCGTCTTGGCGTCGTGCGCCTGTATGGCGCCCAGTCGTACGACGAACGGATGGTCAGGATTGATTTCGAGGATCCGCTTCGTCTTCGGCGCCGCCTGACCAAGCTGCCGCATCATCTGTTCCAACTGGGGGCTCAGATCGTCCTTGTCGCCAACCAGACACGCGGGGCTGTCGGTGAGGCGTCCGGAGACCCGCACATCCTTGATGTCGTCCTGCAGCAGGCTGCGGAGCGTTTGGAGCAGCCCGTCGAGCGACGTGTCGTCCTTCTTGCTCGTCTCATCGTCGCTCGCCTCATCAGCGTTGTCCTTACCCAGGTCGATTTCGCCCTTGCTCACAGACACGAATGTCTTGTCTTTGTAGGACACGTCGCGTTCGAGCCAGAACTCGTCGACCGGGTCGGTGAAGAACAGCACCTCGACGCCCTTGCGCTTGAACGACTCGAGGTGTGGTGAGTTGCGCACGGCCTCCAGTGAACTGCCCCCCAGATAGTAGACGTGTTTCTGGTCCTTCGGCATCCGGCCCAGGTAGTCGGCCAGGGAGGTCGGTTCGTCTCCGTAGGTCGTCGAGGCGAGGAGTAGACTGAGCAAACGGTCGCGGTAGTCTTCGTCGGACGCCAGGCCCTCCTTCAGCACCGCACCGAACTCGCGCCACAGCGTGCGCATCGCGTCGGGCTTGTCTTTGGCCAGACGGTCGATGGCATCGAGGGTCTTCTTGACCGCGAAGGTGCGGATGGCCTTGACCTGCCGGTCGTGCTGCAGCATCTCCCGAGACACGTTCAGGGACAGGTCCTCGCAATCGATGACGCCCTTGAGGAATCGCAGCCACTCAGGCAGCAACGCCTTCCAGTCGTCCATGATGTGGACGCGCTTGACGTAGAGCTGAACGCCTTTGGTGATCCGCTCTCGGTGATAGAGGTCGAACGGCGCCTTGCTCGGAATGAACAGCAGGATGCGCGCATTGAATGCGCCTTCCATCGCGGCGGGAATGACGGCGAGGGGCTCCTGCCAGTCCTGGCCGACATGCCGGTAGAACTCGTGATACTCGTCGTCTGTCACGTCGCTGCGCGAGCGCGTCCAGATCGCCTTCATCGAGTTCAAGGTCTCGTCTTCGACCACGGTCTTCGGCAACATGCCTTTGACCGGGACGCCGGCGTTGTCGAGGACCGGCTCCTGCCGCTCGACCTTCATCCGGATCGGATGCGCCACGAAGTCGGAGTACTTCTTGACGATCTCCGTCAGCACCGTGGTGTCGGCGTAGTCCCTGAGGCCGTCGTCTTCGTCCGTTGGCTTGAGATGCAGGGTGACCGTGGTGCCTGGTTGGAGGCGGTCGGCGTCGGCCAGCGTGTAGGTGCCGTCCCCGGTCGACTCCCACAGGACACCGGAGTTGCTTCCGGCCCGGCGGGTGGTCAAGGTGACCCGATTCGCCACCATGAACGTGGAGTAGAAACCGACACCGAACTGGCCGATGAGGTCGGCCGACGCCGCCGCGGTGTCACTCTCCTCCGCGCGCTGCTTCTCTTTCAGGGCGGCGAGGAACTCCTGACTGCCCGATCGAGCGATGGTGCCGATGTCGCTCACGACCTGTTCGCGGCTCATGCCGATCCCGGTATCCGAGATCGAGAGCGTGCGGGCGTCGGTGTCGACCTCGAGTCTGATCTCGAGCTCGCCCTCCGGCATGAGGCTGGCATCCGACAATGCCTCTACGCGGAGGCGGTCCAGGGCGTCTGAGCTGTTCGAAATCAACTCTCGGAGAAAGATGTCCTTGTGGGAGTAGAGCGAGTGAACCATCAGATTCAGTAGCTCTTGAACTTCTGCGGTAAAGGTGTGTTGCTCTGTGCTCATCGTGGCTCTGTCTGCCTTGATCGGGCCGCCAACGCGGTCCCAGTGGGTTGTTGCGCGCCACGGTTGTGGCGCGGATGGTTTTGTGAGTCGGGGCGCGGGGCGAACTACTGCTCGGGCGCGTTCGTCGCCAGGGCTTCACGCTCCCATGGGGCCAGGTCCATGGGGCGCCGGATGCCGGCGGCCGGGTCAGCACCGAGCGTTTCCAGAAGCGTCACGATGCTGGGATGACGGTTGAAGGTGTTCGGATAGAACACCCCCTCCGCGATCGACAACGGAGTCCAGCCGGTGTTGTTGGCGGCGTCCAGGTACGCGCCCTTCTCGTGAAGAAACCGCACAATGTCGTCCGCGCCACGGTGGACGGCGCCGTGCAGGGCGGTGTCGCTGTTCCCGTCCAGGTCGTTCACGTCATTGCCAAGTTCCCACGCCAGCGTCACCGCCGCCAGGGCTTCTTCGTTCGTGCCCGGGTTCTCGCCAATCTTCCAGATGCCGACACCAGCCGCCGCCATCATCGCGGTGGTGCCGTTCCAGGTCGTGATATTGGGGTTCGCGCCGAGATCGGCGAGCAACCGCATCATCGGCACGTCCGCCGCCTTGGCCGCCAGCAGAAACGGCGTAGCCCCGGTACGGTCCAACATGTTGCGGTTGCCGTCTCTGGGTTCCTTTTCCTGGACCAGATTGGGGTCGGCGCCGTGCTCGATCAAGAGACGCACCATATCCAAGCCATCCAGGCGACCAAGCGGCACGGGGAACGGTGGGTTGCGCCCCAGGTTCGGCCGACGGGTCCAGATGACCTGATGCAAGGCCGCCCAGCCTTGTCCCATCGCGTTCGGGTCGGCGCCCGCCTCGAGCAGCTTGGCGGCCGCGTCGTACTGCGCGTTGTAGGTGGCGATACCCAGAGCGCTTGTTCCGTTTGGGAGTGCGTCGTCCGGGTCGGCGCCGGCGGCCAACAGCGTATCCAGGGTCTCCAGGCTCCCCTCGCGTACCGCAAACAGAAGCGGGGTGAAGCCACCCTCGGACACGGCATGCAGGTTGGCACCGCCCGCCAGCAGGGCCCCGGCCGCGGCCGCGTTGTTCTGTGATGCGGTCCACATGAGTGCCGTCTGCCCGCGCCAACCCTCAACCGCATCGACATTGGCCCCATGGTCGAGCAACAACCGGATCGCTGGAACCACCCCGGCCCGCGCGGTCGTCATCAGCGGCGTCTCGCCGTCACCGCTGACGTGGTTCACATCGGCGCCGGCCTCCAGCAGCACCCGCAACATCGGCTCGCTGCCGTTTGTGGCCGCCAGGTGGATCGGCGCCACGCCGTAGCGTGTCGTGGAACTGACCTCGGCTCCCTCGGCGATCAGCATCGCGGCGATGCCGTCATGGTTGAGGTGTGCGGCCCAGTGCAGGGGAGTCGTTCCGTCAGTGGCGGCGGTATTGGCATCCGCGTTCTGGTCCAACAGGGCCCGGACCGCAACCGGGTCCTCCGATGTGACCGCTTCAATGAGGGGGACACGCACCGGTTGCGCGTTGACGAGGGACGCCGAGGCAAGCAACGCCGTGGCGATGAGCAATGACGGAATAGACGAGCGTGCCATGAATGTGTGCCTCTTCGCGTCCTGCACGAAGCGGTGTTTCCGAAGCCTGAACCCCGAAGCTCGCGAGCCCCCGTCCTACACGTTCAACGGTTCCAGATCGAGGCGTCCGGTGCTGTCACCAAACTGCTCCGCCGGGGCGACACCTGCCTTGTCCAACATCGCCACCAGCAGGTTCGTCATCGGCGTGTCGGTCGGGTAGCGCACGTGACGCCCACCTTGGAGCTGACCGGCGCCGCCGCCCGCGAGCACCAGCGGGAGGTCGATGTGCGAGTGCTGGTCGCCGTCGCTGATGCCGCCGCCATACAGAATCAGCGAGTGATCGAGCAGCGACCCATCGCCGTCCGGCGTCGACTGCAAGCGCTGCAGAAAACCGGACAGCAAGTCGACGTGGTACGTGTTGATCTTGGCGTACTGCTCGAGTTTGGCCGGGTCGAGTTGGTGATGCGATGTCGTGTGGTGCGCGTCCGGTACCCCGATCTCGGGATAACTCTGGGCGCTCTGCTCTCGGCCGACCAGGAACGTGAAGACACGCGTGATGTCAGCTTGAAAGGCGAGCGCCTGCAGCTCGAACATCAGTCGCGCGTGTTCGTCGAACGACTCTGGTATGCCGACTGGTCTGGCGAGGTTCTCCGGAAGCTCCGCCTCGTCG
>CAUZAY010000178.1:0-8899 GCA_963577695.1 Vicinamibacteria bacterium
TCAGCCGTCGATTCGCGACCCCAAGACGTCGATAGGCGACCTGGTGACGGCGGCCGTTGCGAAGATGGGCGAAAACATCACCATCGCGCGTTTCGCGCGTTTCAAAATCGGCGAAGCATCTGACTGACCCCATGCCTGGTCCGGCGTATCGGCGCGTCCTGCTGAAGCTCTCGGGTGAAGCGCTGTTGGGGACTCGATCCTACGGGATCGATCCCGTCGTGGCCGACCAGATCGCCAGCGAAGTCGCCGAGGTGAACCGGCTCGGCATCGAGTTGGCGGTCGTCATCGGTGGCGGCAACATCTTCCGCGGCCTCACCGCCAGCGCGAAGGGGATGGACCGGGCCACCGCCGACAACATGGGGATGCTGGCCACGGTGATGAACTCGTTGGCCCTGTCTGACGCGATCGAGCGCCACGGGAGCGACACACGCGTGCTCACCGCCATCGAAATGCGTACGGTGGCCGAACCGTTCATCCGGCGCCGGGCCCTGCGTCACCTGAAGAAGAGCCGCGTCGTGCTGTTTGCGGCCGGCACAGGCAATCCGTATTTCACGACAGACACGGCCGCGGCGCTCCGCGCCATGGAGATCCGCGCCGATGTCATCATGAAGGCGACCAAGGTCGACGGTATCTTCACGGCGGATCCGATGACCGACCCGACCGCCACGCGGATCGACCGCTTGACCCATCTCGAGGTCCTGGAACGACAGTTGCGGATCATGGACACCACCGCCATCTCGCTCTGCATGGACAACAAGCTGCCGATTCTCGTCTTCAATTTGCTTGAACCGGGCAACGTGCGCCGCGCGGTCATGGGAGAAAAGGTCGGATCGGTGGTCACTGCGTAGCCCGATCGCCGAACCACCACCGCGCACAGCCAGAGAGTGAGGGAACATGAACATCACAGATGGTCCAAGCGCGGCGGCCGATGCCCACACCCAGATGAGTGGGCAGATCGAGCATGTGCGGCACGAACTGGCCGGGGTGCGCACCGGGCGCGCATCGATCGGTATTCTTGATTCCGTGCGGGTCGACGCCTACGGTTCCCAGATGCCCTTGAATCAAGTGGCGTCGCTGTCGGTGCCCGAATCGACGTTGCTGGTGGCGAACCCGTTCGACCCCACCCACATTGGGGCGATCGAACGAGCCATCCAGAGCGCCAACCTCGGCCTGAAC
Organism: Vicinamibacteria bacterium; assembly: GCA_963577695.1. Taxonomy (GTDB): domain Bacteria; phylum Acidobacteriota; class Vicinamibacteria; order Vicinamibacterales; family UBA8438; genus UBA8438. Next base: position 1,177 of record CAUZAY010000178.1, read on the forward strand.
CCGACCAACGATGGCAAGCTCGTACGGATTCCAATCCCTCCCTTGACCGACGATCGCCGCAAGGAGTTGTCTCGTATCGTCCACCAACTCGCGGAGGACGGGCGCAACAGCGTCCGTGGCATTCGCCGCCACGTGAACGACGCCCTCAAGAAGCTGCTCAAGGCCAAGGAGCTTTCGGAGGACGACGAGCGCCGAGCCCTCGACGAGGTCCAGAAGATCACCAACACATACATCGGTCAGCTTGACGAATTGCAGAAGGCCAAGGACTCGGAGCTCCTCGACCACTAGTCGTCAACACCTCTCCCCTGCCGTGTCCTTGACATTTCATCTGGAATGCTCGGTGCCGTGTGGCGCCGGACCGTTCGACGGCCGCGAGACCCATCACCTCTGCGTGTGCGGCCGTCCGCTGCTGGCCGTGTACGACTGGGAGCGTATCGGTGCGACGTGGTCCCGGGATTCGTTGCGCGACGGCGCGCGGTCAATGTGGCGCTACGCCCCGGCGCTGCCGCTGGCCCCCGGTGCCGAGCCGGTGTCGCTGGGCGAGGGCTGGACGCCGCTATTCCCCGCCCCGCGTCTGGGTGCCGACTTGGGGCTGACACGCCTGTTCGTTAAGGACGAAGCGCTGAACCCGACCAACTCGTTCAAAGCGCGTGGGATGTCGACCGCGGTGACCCGTGCCAAAGCGCTCGGCGCGAGCACGCTGTCGGTTCCGTCGGCTGGCAACGCGGCCTGCGCCATGGCCGCCTACGCCGCGAAAGCCGGTCTCGACGCGCGCGTCTTCATGCCACGCGACGTCAAGACGCCATTCATCCGCGAGTGCGAGTTGCACGGCGCCGACGTGACGCTCGTGGACGGGCTAATCACCGACGCAGGTCGGATTGCCGCCGAACAGGGGCGACCGTTGGGCTGGTATGACGTGTCGACCCTGAAGGAGCCGTTCCGGGTCGAGGGCAAGAAGACCATGGGGTACGAGATCGCCGAACAGCTCGGCTGGAGTTGGCCGGACTGGATCATCTATCCCACCGGCGGCGGTACCGGCATCGTGGGCATCTGGAAAGCGTGCGAAGAGTTGGAGCGATTGGGGTGGGTGACCGGACCGCGTCCCCGCCTGGTCTCCGTTCAGGCCGAGGGGTGTGCACCGATGGTTCGGGCCTTCGAGCAGGGCGCCGAGACGGCCGAACCGTGGGTGGGCGCCACGACCGTCGCAGACGGTCTGCGCGTCCCGGCCGCGGTGGGCGACATGCTGGTGCTCCGGGCACTGCGTGAGAGCGGTGGCGGCGCGCTGGCGGTCTCAGACGCCGACATGGTAAAGGACATGCGTGTGCTGGGAAGCCGGGAGGGCATCGGGGCCGCGCCGGAGGGCGGGGCCACGCTCGCCGCCCTGCGCCGACTCGTGGCCGACGGCACCATCGGCTCGGATGACCGCGTCGTGCTACTCAACACCGGCGGCGCGCTGAAATACCTCGACGTCCTCGAACACGACTAGTCCCCTGGATCCGTAATTCATTACATAAGTCGGTAGCGCGGCGCCCGGCTGAACAGGCGTGACAAGGGAGAAAACTGGGGATTTGTGACCGCGGAACAACGCATTCAGGCGGGATGCCCCGCTGGCGACTTATGTAATGAATTACGGATCCAGGGGACTAGCCTAGGTCGCCTCGTCTCCGAACGAGATGCCCAGTGCGCGCGCCGTGCGCACCAGATCGAGGTCGGTTGGGACCTGCTTGGTTCGGCCCACGACATCCGCCAACGGCACCGCGACAATGTCCGGGGGCCGATTGGCCACCATCCGGCCAAACTCTCCGTTCAGAATCAGCTCCACCGCCTTGCCGCCGAACCTCGTGGCCAGCACGCGGTCGAAGCTCGTCGGCTCCCCGCCGCGCTGCAGGTGTCCCAGTCTCACCGACCGCGCCTCTTGACCGGTGAGGTCCTCCAGTTGCACCGCGACCCGGGCGCCGAGGCCGCCGAGTCTCGCCAGCCGCCCTTCGCTGGCGGGGGCGACGCTGGACGTCTCGCCCCCGGCCGGAGACGCGCCCTCGGCCACCACGACGATGCTGCACCGCGCGCCCAACCCCGCTCGCTCGGCGATCCGGTCGGCCACCCGTTCGAGGTCGTACGGAATCTCCGGAATCAAGATCACGTCTCCTCCGCCGGCGACGCCCGCATACAACGCGATCCATACAGCGGTGCGGCCCATGACCTCGACCACCATCACACGACGATGCGCCTCGGCGGTCGAGTGGAGACGGTCGATCGCCTGCGTGGCGAAGCTCACGGCCGTGTCGAACCCGAACGTGCTGTTGGTCCCCACCAGGTCGTTGTCGATCGTCTTCAGGACCCCCACCAGCGGCATGCCGCGCTTGAAGAACTCGTGGGCGATGGCCAGGGTGCCATCTCCGCCGACCGCGACAAGCGCATCGAGGGCCAGTTCGTGAAAACGTTCAATGCAACGAGCCGAGTAGTCCTGCCCGGTGGCCGCATGGGCGAATGGGTCGCCGCGATTGGTCGTCCCTAGAATGGTGCCACCGCGTCGCAGGATACCGGTAACGTGCCGCGGCTCCAGCACCCGAGCTCGGTCCGGATGAATCAGCCCGTCAAAGCTGTCCTCAAGGCCCACACACTCGAGTCCATGGTTGCAGGCAGACTTGACCACCGCGCGGATCACCGCGTTGAGACCCGGCGCGTCGCCACCCCCGGTCAGCACCCCAATACGTGAGAGAGACACACAGACTCCAGTCGAATCAACTGCGCCCACCGACCCACTGTCGCAGCCCCCAGCAGCGGCGGGTCGGGAGACCCGCTCTCACCAAATACTACCGTCAGCATGGCGACTCCCGCATGCCGTCGACGCTGTCACCACCGCGTTTGCGATGCATCCGACCGCCCGTGTACAATCACGGTTTGCACGGTGCGCCGCCACGCGAGCAGTGCCGCACCCCCCGAAAGGGCCGCTAGCTCAGCTGGGAGAGCGCCGCGTTCGCAACGCGGAGGTCGTGGGTTCGAGCCCCATGCGGTCCACCACCATCGTATCCAACCAGAGCCGGCACAGGAACGCGAAGGCCGATGCCTGCACCATGCCCGCGGGCCGCGCCACGAGACGCCACTGACGATTGACGATGTCACTCACTCAACACTCCTGTCACCTAAGCAGCCACCGGCCACGCCGACCCAATCGTCACCACTCCCGATCGAGACCAAAGCCCCCGATGCGCACGTGCAGATTGTGATTCACGCGGAGACCGACAACCCCTCGGGTGTCCATCTCGTCGACTGTCACATCTGCCACAGGCTCACCGTTGCACAACAAGTGCAACTCGCCGCCGTCCACTTCAATCGCCAGTTCGTTCGTCACCTCGCCGCCCTCGCTGGTGGGCACCCGCACGGCATCGGACGGCTGCCACCCCTGCGACAATTCCGTCGTCGCGTCACCGTCGCGCTGCTTGACCAGGTAGCGCCCGTCGCTGCGGACCATGAAGTAGACGTAGCGCTGCCCCTGGGCTCCCAGTTGCTGACCCCCAACAAACACCCCGAACCCCTCGCGGTGCCCCATCGGTGCCTCGATTTCCGTGAATCGTCCACGGACGCGATAGCGCGGAGCCTCCGTGCCCAAGATCACGTGGTTGGCGTCATCCGGTCGATACAGGATGCCAGCCGGACCGGTCTCCACGACCAGGTCGCCGTTGTCATCCCGCACCGCGAAGTCGGCTCGGTCGCGGTTCGCCCGATCCAGTTGCAAGGCATAGCCCGAGGGGAGTTGGCTGGACAGCACCACATCGGACGTCGCCGGAGCCACCGGTGCGGGGTCGGCGCACCCGGCCGCCAAGAGTCCTATCCCCATTATGATCACGGTGACGCTGATTACCATCAGCGCTACACCAGCGGTCGTCACCCGGCGCCCGACATCCGTGTTTCGTCGCGTCATCCTGTGACCCCTTCATCTATCAGTACCTCGCCCCGCGCCGGCCCAGACTCCGGCAGCACCGTCATGACCTGGGTCCGTGCCACTCGCTCGAGAAACACCCCTTCGACCACGAGCCCGGCCACCCCGGCGACGACCCCCAAGGTGGCCCCCGCGTCTCCGAACGGGGCGAGCCCCGCCACTGCCACGCCCGCCACCGTCAGGACGCGCAGTGCGGCCCCCCATCCCACGGCGTCAGAGCGTCCGCACCGCGTGAACAGGCCCTGGTAGTATTGGCGGTGACCATAGAGCCACGGGTACACCGTCGCGAACGGCAGCGCCGCCCCGATGTCGGCCAGCAAACCGGGGTCGAGGCCGAAGACCGCCCCCAACACCACCCGCCGCACCGGTGGGGTCGACATCAGTCCGATGACGAGCGCCACGCCGGTGGCCAGCGCCAGCGTCCAGCCTTGCACCGCGCGGTGATTGCGCTTGCAATCGACCAGGGCGATGCCGACATGCTGGAACTGCCCCACCGGCGATGTCAGAAACCACGCCACCGCTTCGACCACAACAAAGGCGGCGATCGCCTCGGCCGGGAACGGCGACCGCGCGAGCACGCTGTTGATGAGCAGCGGCGTGCTCCACCACAACAGCGTGTTCACCATGAGCGGGGTCGAGAAACGCAGCAGCCGGTCGTCGGTGACCCCGGGGGTGCTCTCCTCGGCCGCCACCGGATGTGATGGACCGTCGACCTCGGTGCGCGCGCAGACCACCAGCACGGTCTCCACCAGCAGCCCGAGTGTGAAGGCCGCCGCACCAACCCACGCGCCCCCCGCGGCGGACAGGGTCAGCACCGCCGCAACGGCCGCCAGCACGGCGGTACGCGCGCCGGTGGCGAACGCGATCGGATTCGTGCGATGGCCTGCCACCAGGCGTCCCTGGTGGACGGCCCGGGCTGCGGTCAGGAGCGGCACCGGAGCCAGCAGTGCGATGGCGAATCGTGCCTCGTCGAAGATGTCGCCGGACACACCGATGACGCCGCCGATAACCCAATCGCCAAGCCGGGTGACCGCGATGGCCAGCGTGAGCAGGGACAGCAGCGCGCCGATGCGCAGCCAGAAACTTTGAATGGGGCCGAACGGACGCCCGGCCAGCAACCGCGTGGCCGCCACGGTCTGGCCAACCAGCAATGGACTATAGAGCACGCCGCACAGGGAGAACGCCACGCCGAAGCCGGCCAACGCAATCGCCGGATTCACGTTGCGTGACAGCGCGCTCGTCAGCAGCGGGTTGGTCAAGGTGAGCAGCAGGCTGGTCGCGGCCAACGGCGCATAGAACCGGGTGAACCGGTTCAGCGTCAACGGCGAAGATCCCCGCGGCTCGTCCACACCCGCTATTCTTCGCGATGGAGCGCCCGCCGTCCACCGCAGAGGGACGCATGCGTCCGACCAGTCGGTCCCTCTGGATCGTCACGCGAGGACGTCCTATGATCGAATGGCGGTCACACACGGAGGACTTTGATGGACACACTAAGGCGCATTCGACGTGACACGGCGGCGTGTCTCACGCTGCTGCTGTTGATCGCGCCGGCACTGTACTCCCAGGTTTCGTCCGCGCAGACGGAATCAGAGGCCGCCACGTTCCACATCTTCGGGCTCGTCGTCTCGCCTGGGGCCTACGAGTGGACGGACGCGCTCACGGTGAAAGACGCGGTGTCACTGGCCGGAGGGTACAAGGAGGACGGTTCGAAGGACGAACTTCAGGTCCAGCGGATGATCGAGGGCAAGCTGGTGTCGTCCGTCGCCACTGAAGACGACCCGTTGGAACCGGACGATGTCGTGATGGTGCGTGGCGTGCCGTTCCGTCCATCGCCGGCACGGTGATCGATGTCCGAGGCCGCCGCGAACCTCGTGCGTCAGGCGCTCCGCGAGCGCGGAGACACCTTCGCTCGGCAGGAAAACGAACTCAGACAGCTCTACGCCCGGCTGCATGTGGACCTGGTCGAAGCCGTCCGGCTGGCTCGCGCATCCGCCGACAAGCCGGTGGTCGTGAAGGCGCTCAAAGCGCTCGGGCAGATCGAACGAGACGCCGGCCACGCGAAGGAATCGCTGACGCTCTATGAAGAGGCCGTAGCCATCGGCCGAGACATCGGTAATCCGCTGGCCCTGGCCCACACGGTGCGACACGTGGGAGACCTGCACCTGTCCGCCGGCCGACCCACCCTCGCCGAACCGTGCTTCGACGAAGCGCTGGCCCTGTATCGCGCCGACGACGCCACCGCGCCCCTCGACCTGGCCAACGCCATTCGCCCCTACGCCCTCCTCAAGGAGGCATTGGGCCTCGCCGCCGAGGCGAGCGCGTTGTGGCAGGAGACCCGGTCGCTCTACGCCCAGGTCGGCATTGACGTCGGAGTGGAGGAATGCGACGCCCACCTCGCCGCCCTCGCGGCCCAACCGGATGATGCATGAGCGCGCCGCGCGCCGTCCGCGCTACGGGGTCGCCGGGTCGCTATGTAGCACGCGCCTCTTGATCTTCCACCCCTGGCGCGTCCGCTCGAACTCATCTTCGTAGTAGCCCGAAGCGGTCATCGTCGGCGGCCGCGTAGTGACGTCCAGGAGCACGTAATAGGCCCGGCCCTTGGCCCCGCTCGGGGTGGCGGTGATCACGTGGCTGGCGTTCATGTGCCGTCGCCCGTTGTCGCCCGTCTGTCCCTGGTAGCGCTCAGCCCGCTCGGCCCGGAGGGCCGCCATGCCCTCGATCTTGGCCCCACCCGGTCGGATCATCACCGCATCGTCGGCGAAGGCCGACACGAACAGCTCCGCATCCCGAAAATCGCTGCCCTGGTTGTAGCGCGCGTACAGAGCCTTGATCTCCTCGTAATCCTGACCGGTCAGCACCGGTGGAGCGGCGCTCCCCTGCTGCGCCGAAGCCCACCCGCCCGCAAGCGCCAGCATCGCGACGACCGCGAACAACATCCGCATGCTTCTCATTGCTTCTCCCCTCGGTTGCGATCAACGTCACGAGACCGAACACGACGTCGTCGCCATCGGATCATCCCACCAATCACCGAACAATCCGACGACAGCACGACACTCGCACAAAACCGCCGGTGACACTGATTTGGAAGACTGTCCTGTCTTCGCCTATATTTATGAGTTGATTGTCGTCGATTTGAGCGTCACGGTTCGAATTCAATCGGCAACACGGCACACCGCCCACCGCGTCCCCATCGTCCAGAGGCCCAGGATACGGCCCTTTCAAGGCTGAGACACGGGTTCGAATCCCGTTGGGGACGCCAAACTTGATTCCGCCTCGCCGTTATCCGCCAACTGCTTGAAAGCCAAGCAGGTTACGGCGGTTCCAAATTCCTCGCCGTCAAAAGACACTCCCTCGGGGAATAGCGCCTGCTGAAGCTCCTGCTTCCCATCGATCCCCAGCTCTGCCCAGAGGCGCGCCGCGTCGGTCAGGACGTGCTCCGCGAACCCCAACACCCCTTCGACGTCCAGATCGTCAAGCACGGCATCACCGAGTTCCATTTCCGCGAGTGACAGTTGCTCGCGCCGTTTGTCGCGCTGGCACTCGTACGTCTGGCGATCGATGGACTGTTCGTCCAGGAAGGCAGCTTCGATCCGATCGAGGCCCTGTTGCTTCTGCTGGACGACGGTCTCCAATCTCGACCGAAGCTTCTTGGTTTCACCGAGTCTGGCGTTCCACACGTCGAGGATGATCTCGTTGAACAGTCGCATGTAGCCACTCTCGGGCTGCAATCGGCCGAGCAGCGTCAAAAACGCGTCCTCCATATCCCGTTTCGTGGCCTTGACG